>NZ_RCXU01000026.1:0-54156 GCF_004167315.1 Blautia sp. aa_0143 | reverse complement strand
TTTTGATACCCAATTTTCAACCTGTATAAAATTTTCAATGTTCTTTCAATTTAGCCTTGACTTTTTATTTGCAGGCTTAATTTACTCTATGTAATAAGCCTTTTATTTAGCCTATTAACCTATTTTTAAGAAGATATCCTTAAAATATCAAATTGTTTTTCAGAAAAATTCTTTCGCAATATTTCATATAACATTTTTGTTATTTCACACTCAATTAACGGAACTTTATAAAAATCTCTATGCAAATCATAATTTACCATAATACATTTACAGGCCGTACACTGCTTATATTCCCTGCATTCTAAGCAATCTTGATTTTCACTATCTTTTATTTCTAATAGTTTCCTGGCTTTTTTGATATCGATTCCTTGTTGAAAATCCCCTATCTTTACATTTTCATCTACTTCTGTACAAGGAAAAAATTCCCCATATTCATTTACAAAAAGAGAATTTATACCTGCTCTACAACGGTAAAAACAACTACTATTTGCATAAGCTCTAATACGAGCTTCTATAAAATTCCAGTAAAATTTACTTCCACTACCTTTAATATCCTTATACCAATAAAATGCTTCTTTTATTTGATTCTTTAATTGTTCAATCGACTTTTCACTCCAATCTTCATATACATTTATTGAAGTTTCAAGTACACTGAATCCCATATTTTTAATAAATCTTACTGAATCGAATAATTGGTTACATGTGTTTGGACATACTACTTGTGCTATACTGACAGATACACCAGTTTCGTATTCATACTTTTTCAACTTATTTATATTTTTATAAACTGCTTCATAGCTCCCTTTACCATTTTCATAACACCTATTTCGATTATGTACTTCTTCCATCCCATCCAAGCTTATTTTTAATGCGAATTTATTTGCGATAAAATAATCCAATATATCTTCATTAAATAATATACCATTGCTTGTAATGCTAAATTTAACTTTAACTCCACACTTTTCAGCCTTCTCTTTTGCATATTCACAATATTTTTTTATACTGTCATATTTTAGCAATGGTTCACCTCCAATAAAATATATCAATAATGTTTTATCATTGGTTTTTTTAGCTTGCCTTAGTGATATATCTATAGACTTGTATCCTACATCCAATTGCATCATATCTTCATTTTTTTGCACATAACAATATCTACACTTCAAATTGCATCTTTTTGTAATCTCTAACGTTAATGTATACATTTCACATTACTCCTAGTATTCTCCATACCTATAATAAATTCTTTATTTTTAAACCTAGTTCACCAAGTTTCTCATCCCTTTCAATAAGTTCTACTTGTTTTCCTAAAATCTTTTGTCTAATAAGTATATTCTTTTTACCTAGCTCATATAATACATCTTTCAAAATAGGATATATCAGCTTCTCTTGTCTACAAATTATTTCTGCTGGGACATTAATAAATCCACTTTTTATATAATTCATATATCCACATTTCATCGAATGACACATATTTTTTACCGTACATTCCAAGCAATCTCTAAATTCTTTCCGAAATAATTCTCTAGGAAGATTTTGTGCCAATTCTATATCAATCCCGTTTTTGATATTTCCAATTTTAAATGCTTCATCGTTGGTCACATAAGCACATGGATATATATTTCCATCCGGCATTATACAAAATGATGTCAAACCAGCTCCACACATAGTAAACCCCTTATCTGATTCTGTTAATAGGCCAAACATCTTCCCATTAATCAAATCAATTGAAAGATTAGGATTATCATCAACCGTATTCAAATAATAACTCGCAATCTTTTTCATTTGTTTTCTAAATATATCCTCTTCAGTTTTTCCGAATTGCATATTAATATCTAAAACTATACTCAACTTGTCAAATCCAAGTGTCTGAAAATATATCACATTATCGTATATTTGATCTAATGTATTGTTTGCCACAGTCATTCGTATTGTATACTTCAAACCACTTTTTTTTATAAATTTTAAGTTTTGCATAATAGTAGCATAAGCACTATTACCGTCTTTTTGTAATCTATTTTTTTTATGTGTTTCCTTATTTCCATCAATACTTATCCGCACAAAAAAGTCATTTTCTTTCATCCAAGAAATCATTTCTTCGTTAAGTAATGATCCATTAGTGGTTATATAATATAGGACCTTCTTTTTACACTTTTCTTTGATATAATTTACTGCTTGGTAAATCAATTCCTTCTTTAATAAAGGTTCTCCTCCCATAAAATTCACTGCAAAAGCATCACTATCTTTATTTGATTCAAGATCAATAATAAAATCAAGAATATCTTTTAACATTTCTTTATCAAGAATAAGACATTTTGTATATTCTTCATAACAATAGGTACATTGAAAATTACATTCTGTTGTTAAATAAATAGTATACACCTTTCCCACTCACCCCTAACTAGCATTGCCTTCTTTTAATTTTATAATTTCACATTTTCCTATAACTTTCCATATATATTGTTTCAATTGCACTTTTTTTCGTCTAATTGGAATTTCACTGTCTTAACTCTTTCATACAGATGTCCCAACTTGGCACACTTCTGCGATTTACAGGAAAATCTACCCATGTTAAAATGATACTGTCAAAATTATATGTAGCGAAACGCAGCTTTCCAGGGAATGCCTCTTCTCTGGTGCAAGCTGCGTTTTTTAGTGCATGGAAAGGAGTATCACAACTAAATATGGAATAAGCGTTCCTCCGTATTGACCGGACTGAAGCTTTTATGAGGCAGGAAAACTATAAGCCAGGGCAAAGTGAAAGATCTCACTTTGCCCTCTTTTTATGAAGGAGGTTCATTTACTTGAAAAACCATGTACACAAAGAAGCCCCACCGGGCATGAAACATCATCGGAACTATGGAAAATATCTCTATACTGCCTTCCTTGTCTTTACTCTGATTGCCTGTAATGTACAACCCGTTATGGCTGCTACCATCTGGGACAAAGCTTCAGAAATCATGAAAGACGTATATAACCAGATTATCCTGATTTCCACCATTGCGGCTGTTGTAACTGCATCGGTTGCTTTGCTTTTGATGAATTTTTCCAAATCCGGAAAAACCGTGGATGAATCCAGGGCATGGCTCAAACGAATCATCATTACATGGGCTATTCTCAATGGTCTGGGATTTATCATGGCTTACATCACTCCGTTCTTTGCCGGCGGGCAGTGGAATGGATAATGCAGATAAGGAGGTGGCTCTGTCATGGGAATACTTGACGGAATTGTAGAATGGATTGCCGAACAGGTCATGAACATTCTGGATTTGATTACTACTTCTGTTCTGGGTGCACTGGGATGTTCCATGGATACTTTTCTCCGGTATTTTCCAGCAGCGGAAACAATGTACCAGATTTTTCTGGCACTGGCTATCGGACTCATCCTTTTAAACTGGGTTTGGCAGCTTTTTAAGAATTATTTTATGGGGACAGGGATTGACGCTGAAGATCCAATCAAATTATCACTGCGGACATTTATGTTCCTTTTCCTGACATTCTATGCCAAAGACATTGTGGATCTTCTATTGAATATTGCAGGAACCCCGTATAGCTGGATTCTGACTGAAGATCTTCCACCACTGGAATTTGCCAAATTCAACTCTGTGATCACAGTAATCCTGGGGGTATGTGCCAACGGTGCTGTTGCCATTGTTGCCCTCATACTGGTACTGATCCTTGCCTGGAATTACATCAAGCTGCTTTTTGAAGCTGCGGAACGTTACATACTGCTTGGAGTTCTGGTCTACACCGCACCTGTTGCGTTTTCCACGGGTGCTTCCCAGGCTACCGGAAATGTTTTTAAGAGCTGGTGCCGTATGCTCGGCGGACAGTTCTTTTTGCTTTTAATGAACGCCTGGTGTTTGCGACTGTTTACTTCCATGGTCGGAACATTCCTTGCAAACCCTTTATCACTCTAGGAAGGAGGAGATTATGAAACATAAGAAAACACTGCTCTGCAGCCTGCTATTGATTTCTTGTCTGATTCTTGTAACTTCCATGCCGGTCTTTGCCGCTGAACTTACAGAAGCAGAGGTACAGCAAGCTGTAGATGCACAGGGAAAAGAAACGGTCACCGGTAATGTCTTTATCTGGTTTCTGTGTGCCATTGCTTTTTTGAAGGTTTCTCAAAAGATTGACAGCTTTATGGCAAGTCTGGGAGTCAATGTTGGAAATACTGGTGGAAATATGATGGCTGAACTTTTAATCGCCGGAAGAGGTCTTGCAAGTTCCTTTCGAGGGCATGGAGGTGGAAGCCATAGTAGTTCCCATTCTTCCTCTCCCGGAAGCGCTGCAGTACAAAGTTCTTTCCTTTCCGGAGGATTAGCCGGAGCCGTTGGAAGGCAGACAGAGCGTTCTGCGGTAAATGCAGCCACCGGATATACCGAAGGACCAAGTATCGGAAATGCACTCTATCAGTCTTCCCTTGAAAAGGGCGGAGATTTTGCCAATAACGTTATCAGCAATATTGCTCAAGGAAACTATGGTCAAGTTGGCTCGATCAAAGGTGATGGAGCTGTTTCTGCATTTCAATCTTACATGGGAATTCAAAATGAAGATAAAACAGATCATTCCTATACCAATGTTGAAATCGGCGGCGGCAGGATAACAGGAGTTGAGTCCGGTTCCAATGGAGACAGCCGGGAATTTGCTATGTACCATGCCGATCAATATACGGCTCCTACCCAGGGAACCTATGAAACTGTTCAATCTGTAGACGGAGCTACCTGGTACAAACAGTATGCTGAAAATACGGTATCCAAAATTCCTTATGATGCTGGCGATGGAAAGATAGCCTACAACGAATCCATTGTCCAAAAGCTTCCTCCTACTCCTCCAAGAAAGGATCGGATTTAGTGATGGATACAGAACGCTCTGGACTTGACGAAGCAATGGATGTAGGCTCCAGTACCATTTCTCACCTAAAGTCCTTAAAAACAGCAGCCACTTTCTCCAAAGCAGGATATGGTGCAGCCCTTGGCGGGCCTTTTTCAGCAGCGATTGGAGCAGTCATCGCCAACCGGAATCAGTTCGCTAAAATTCTCCTTGTTATTCTCGCCATACTGCTGCTTCCGGTTTTATTTATTGTGATGCTCCCTGGTCTGATCTTTGGAAGTCTGACCGAACAAAGCGATGTGCTAAACAGCAACTCTATGATCAGTGAAAACATCCGTGCTTCCCGTGATGCCATCGTTGAAGTGTTAGAAGAAAGCCATGAAGACATTCTGGCAGAAATCCATGCAGCAATTTCCCGTCTTCCACAAGGTGATACTGCATCCATCAATGATCCCTATACATACAGCATCGCCGTCAATGCCAATCTGCTGATTTCACAATTTTGTGCCAGCCAGGATGACTATAAAAACATCAACCTAAACCAATTAAAGAAACTCATCCGTGAAAACAAAGAAGGACTTTTTTCTTATGATGTAGCAACCGAAACAGTTACCATGGAAGTTACCGTTGATGGCGGTGCAGAAGGAGAAGCCGGCACAGAACAGGGACAGGCACAAACACAGACGGTTACTTTTACCAAACACACCTATACCGTTGTTTATGCTGGGGATTCCTATTTTGCAGACCATGTATTCCATCTTACAGACAAGCAGAAAGAACTTGCCAAAAACTATGCCGAAAACCTGACTGCTTTCTTTGGTACTGCTTCTTCCGGCATAGTAGCTGCTATCAATCTTAGCGATGAGGTATTGTCCTACCGCCCTGCTGTAGAAAGAGCCGCTGCGAAATATGGTATGAGTGATTATGTAGATTTAATTCTGGCAGTCATGATGCAGGAATCTGGCGGACGAGGGCTGGATGTTATGCAAGCAGCGGAAGGTGGATTTAATACCCGCTATCCCCATGTGCCAAATGGGATTACAGATCCAGAATACTCCATTGAATGCGGAGTACAGGAATTAAAATATGCCCTCGACAAAGCCGGCTGTACCGGACCTACGGACTTAGACCGGATTAAACTGGCTCTTCAGGGTTACAACTACGGTTCTGCATACATTGACTGGGCAATGGAGCGTGACGGTGGTTATACCAAAGAAAATGCGATTGCCTACTCTGATATGATGTGTGCAAGACCAAGCTGGCCTTATGACCGGTATGGTGATAAAGAATATGTGGATCATGTCCTTCGGTATTACCAAATTACTGCCAGTGGCGGCAGCTATCCCGCAAACGGCATGCAGATTCCACACTATCTCCAGACAGACTATGGAAATATCCCCTATGGCGGTGGTTCGATTGCATCCAGCGGTTGTGGACCTACCAGTTTTGCCATGATCGCCAGTTATCTTACAGGCACTACCATTACACCTATTGATGCAATATCCTGGTGCGGAAATTCCTATTACAAACCAGGAGTCGGCACTTACTGGTCTTATTTCCAGGCAGCGTCCGATCATTTTGGGTGTGGGGCTGTCACACAGACCAGTGATCCCAACCAGGTACTTCAGGCTTTATCTGAAGGTCATCCGGTCATCAGTTCCCAAAGAGCTGGGCTTTTTACCAGTGGCGGACATTTTATTGTCCTTCGTGGTGTAACGGCTGGAGGTAAAGTATTAGTCAATGATCCCAATGACAGTTCCTCCAAAAACTACATCAACCGTGAATTCGATATGATGACGGAAGTGCATGCAACCGCAAATGCCTATTGGATCTTCGCTAAAAAATAAAGGAGACACTTATGAACAGAAAAAAAGCAATTCTGGCTATCTTTATGATGGCCTTTTTAATTATCATCGGATTTGTCTTTCCCTCCATCTGGAAATCCCAAAAAGGAAGCAAAAAATCCGAGACAGAAAATACTCAACACGATAATAATGAAAATACCGAGACAGAACAAGCAGAAAATAACGAATCCATAAGCTTTCAGGATTTTGAAGCTTTGGAAGACTTTTTCTCCAAGGAACAGGTGAAACTTTTTCAGGAAGAACTGACCTCCTATCTTAAAAACGTAAAACAGATGTCTCTAACTTCCATCCGTTTCCTTGCTGATGATACTACCTATCCCAATGCTTCTGATATTAATTTTTTATTCCAGCTTCCGGATAAGTCCGTTCTTCCTGTGTACTACACTTCCTCTACTGGAAGATTCTTTTTCGGTGAGGAACGTACCCCTGATTCTGGAAAAGAAATCATCTATGAACGTCCGACAGATGACAAACTTCCTTCCATCACAACAGAGGAAGTGGAACAGTTGCAAGAAGGTGGGTATGACGATACCTCAGTGAATTTGGAAAAAGCTGCCCCTGTCACAGAAGTTCCGGAAACTCCTTCCATGGAAGAACCAAAGGAGGTGCAGCCATGAACAATACTGAAGAACAACATCCTGTCTTCATCCCTCGCAATTTTATAGAAAAAGGGACCTTTATGGGCGGAATGTTTAAAATCCGTAATGCCATCGAAGGCGGTATCCTGGCAATCCTGATCACCATTCCTGTTGTCAATCTGCCTCTGACACTCACTGTCAGGATTATTATTCTCTGTATGACTGCTCTGCCTGCAGCTATGATTTCTCTAATTGGAATCGGTGGGGAAAGCATTACTGCGTTTTTAATGAACGCTCTGCGTTTTCTGAAAAACCGCCGGGTTATTTACCGTATGGATGTACATCCGGAGCCGAAAAAAAAGTACCGGATAAAAAAGCCCCGCAACAAAGAACCAAAAACCAGAAAACGAAAACGTCATCCAAAGCAACCTGCAGAATCTTCTTCTGAAGAGAACTGCTCACAGATGTCTTCCGAAGAGGAAACAAAAGAAACCTCTGCTATTAAAAAAAAAGAACGCCGGCAGTTTGACACTTCTACAAAACGTGGAATACGCAAACAGGCTCGTGAAGACATCCGGATTCTTAAATATGAGTCCCGACAATTAAAAAAAGAACAAACCGCTGCACGTAAAAGTGCGAAAAGGCAGGCAAAACTTGAAAAACAACAGATAAAGCAGCAACTTTCGGAGGAACGAAAAAAAGAAAGAACTGCGAATAAAGCTTCCAACCAGCCTCCTGCTTCCGGGAAAAGCAAAAAGAAAAAGCGAAAAGAAATCACCTTGGAAGATTATCTTCCTATTGATAAGATTGCCAATGGTGTTATCTACACGACAGACCATCGTTATGTAAAAATCCTGGAGATTGAACCGATCAATTTCCTCTTACGCAGTGCCAGGGAACAACAGGGGATCATCTTCAGTTTCATCTCCTACCTAAAAATCAGTCCTGTGAAACTGCAGATTAAGATGATCTCCAAAAAAGCGGATATCAACAAACATCTGGAACAGTCCCGTTTGGAAATGGAACGGGAATCAGATCCTAACTGCCGGCAGTTACAAAAAGACTATATCCAATTTGTCCGGCAGTTAAGTTCCAGAGAAGCGGTTTCCAGACGTTTTTTCCTAATCTTTGAATACGAACCTTTCAATGTGAATCGGAAGGTGGAGGAAAAGGAAATCCTGGCAGCTTTGGAAACTGCTGCACAGACCGCAAAAACCTTTCTATATCAATGCGGCAACGATGTGCTGGTTCATGACAATGAAGATGAGTTTACAACCGATGTACTCTACACTTTACTGAACCGTACCAAATGTACCGAAACACCTTTGCCAAAACGGATTAACCAGGTACTTACCCGCTATATGGAATCTGGCCGTGAGCAGGAAGTGGATAACATCCATATCAATGAATTCATTGCACCAGAGTCTTTGGACTTTAAGCACAGCAACTATGTGCTGGTAAATGGCATCTACCATTCTTACCTGCTGGTGCCGTGCGATGGTTACAAAGCAAAAGTAATGCCAGGTTGGCTGTCCCTGCTTATCAATGCTGGCGAAGGAATTGACATTGACTTTTTTCTGCATAAACAGCCCAAAGATAAGATCCAGCAACGTCTTGGACAGCAAATCCGGATCAACCGTTCAAAGATCAAAGATGCCTCTGATACCAATGCGGATTTTGATGATCTGGATTCTGCCATCCGTTCCGGCTATTTCCTCAAACAGGGACTTGCTAATAATGAAGATTTCTATTACATGAATCTTTTGATTACAATTACGGCAGGTGATCTGGAAGAACTGCAATGGCGGATTCAGGAGATGAAAAAACTTCTCATCTCACAGGATATGGATCTGCGGTCTTGTTACTTCCTGCAAGAACAGGGATTTTTATCTTCCCTTCCTCTTGTAAACCTGGATAAGAAGCTCTATGAACTCTCAAAACGAAATGTCTTAACCACCGGAGCTGCCAGTTGCTATCCTTTCGTCAGCTACAGCATTTGCGATGACAACGGCATCCTATTTGGAGTAAATAAGCATAACAACTCTTTAGTGATTGCTGATATTTTTGACTCCAAACAATATAAAAACTCCAATATTGCGATTCTTGGCACTTCTGGATCCGGAAAAACCTTTACCATGCAGACTATGGCACTTCGTATGCGGCGTAAAGGAATCCAGGTATTTATCATCGCACCGTTAAAAGGTCATGAGTTTTATCGGGCTGCCAGAAATGTAGGAGGAACCTTTATCCAGATTTCTCCTGCCAGCCAAAACTGCATCAATGTCATGGAGATCCGAAAAGTAGATAACTCTGTCAATGAGCTGCTGGACGGTCCAACTTTAGACGCATCTGCCTTAGCCAGTAAGATTCAGCGTCTGCACGTTTTCTTTTCTCTGCTCATTCCAGATATGAGCCATGAGGAAAAACAGCTTTTGGACGAAGCACTGATTAAAACCTATGCAAGAAAGGGAATCACCCATAAGAATGAATCCCTCATTGATCCCAAACACCCGGAGCATTATAAAGCGATGCCAATTCTTGGAGATGTATATGATGTTTTGATGGAAACCGAAGATACCAAACGGCTGGCTCACATCCTGAACCGTCTTGTCCATGGCTCTGCTTCCTCTTTTAACCAGCAGACCAATGTAGACCTGACCAATAAATATACTGTTTTGGACATCTCAGAGCTGACCGGCTCCAGCGATCTCTTAACGGTGGGGATGTTTGTTGCTCTGGACTATGTATGGGATAAAGCCAAAGAAAACCGTACCGAAGAAAAAGCTATTTTCGTAGATGAAGTATGGCAGCTCATCGGTGCTTCCAGTAACCGCCTGGCCGCTGAATTTGTTTTGGAGATTGCCAAGATTATCCGGGCATACTCTGGTGCCGGTATTTTTGCAACCCAGGATCTTAATGACTTTTTTGCTCTGGATGACGGAAAATATGGAAAAGGCATTATCAATAACTGTAAAACCAAAATTATTCTTAACATGGAAGATGAAGAGGCACAACGTGTAAAAACCATTCTTCGTCTTTCCGAAACCGAAGTTATGAATATCACCCATTTCCAACGTGGAAACGGACTGATTTCAACAAACAACAATAATATCACTGTGGAATTTAAAGCTTCCAACCTGGAAAAAGAATTAATTACCACAGACCGACAGGAACTCCTGGAAATCTTGAAACGCCAGGATAAAAAAGTCGGTTAATGTTACCTGCAGCCCGAATGTGGCTGCTTTTCTTTTTAACAAAGGAGGAGATTTATGTTAAAACCAGCAAAACAACCTCATATCCGGCTAACCGCCCTTTTTCTTTGTGTCACGATGTTTCTTAGCACACTCTTTTTCAATGCCCATACCGCTTATGCTGCAGATGGAACCATTGATTATAAGGCAGGAGCCAAAATTCCATACGGGGACTATTATACTTCCCGCATGAGCTTTGATGGCAATAACACGGCTTATTGCGTTGAACCATTAAAGAAAACACCGGCTTCCGGAAAGTATCCTTATAACCTTTTGGGAAAAAATTCCCCACTCAGAAAAGCTCTTTACTACTTAAACGGTGGATATGGTTATGAAAAGGTAATAAAAGATCAATATTTCCAAGGATGGTCCGATGACAATTCTTATGTCATTGGTCATCTGGTCGTTTCCTATATCCATGCAGGAAATAATGGGGACACCGGTGCTTTTCATGGTGCACCTCAAAATTATATTGACAAAGCATTGGAAGTTGCCAACGCCATTGAAGGGCTTCCTGCCCCACCAGAATCCTTCCGTGCTTTTATCGTTCCTGGCAATGCTTCCCAAACTTTTGCAGGAAGCTGGTATCAGGTTCCAAACGGCTTTATCGAACTGCAGAAATCCTCTGCCAATACCGATATTTCCGATAAAAATGGCAATTACTCTTTAGAAGGAGCCAAATACGGAATCTACAAAGGGGAAGAACTGGTAGAAACTCTTGTTACCGATAAAAAAGGATATGCAAAATCCAAAGAACTGGCAGAAGGAAGTTACACCGTTAAAGAAATCAGTGCCCCAGAAGGATTTGCTATAGATCCTTCCGCCCATAATGTTACGGTAAAAGCAGAAGGAACATCTACCGTAAAAGTAAAGGATATTCCTCAAAATAATCCCGTAAAACTGCTCCTTAAAAAGCTGGATGCTGACACACAGCAAAATTCTGCACAGGGAACCGGCTCTCTCGCCAATGCCGAATTTACAATAAAATTCTATACAGAGCAGTCAGCTACCGATCCCGGAGCAAATGGTAAGAAACCGGTTCGCACCTGGATATTGAAAACAGATGCCTCTGGAGAAATCCATTTTACAAAAGATTATTTGGTATCCGGGGATGAATTTTTCTATGCCAGTGATGGAAAGACCGTCTGCTTCCCACTGGGTACAGTAACCGTACAGGAAACCAAAGCACCTGCCGGCTATCTTCCAAACGAATCTGTTTTCGTGCAGCAAATCACCAGTACCGGTACGGAAGAAACTATCTCTATTTATAACGCTTCTTCTGTCGAAGAACAGGTCTTCCGAGGCGGCGTCAAAATTCAGAAGCGGGATCTGGAAACTCAGGGAACACAAGCACAAGGAACCGCATCGCTTGCAGATGCCGAATTTACCATTACCACTTTGAACAAACAGCCGGTATGGGTAGGTGGAAAGCTCTATGAAAATGGTCAGGCAGTACTTACAATTAAATCGGATGCACATGGTATTGCTGCAAGTGCCGCTGATGCCCTGCCCCTTGGACATTACCGGATTGAAGAAACCAAAGCGCCTTCCGGATACCTAACCGATGGTGCAAAGGCTCTTGAATTTGACATCACCCAAAATGGAGAAATCGTAGATTTAACAACAGAAGAGACTTCTGTTTCTAACCAGATTATCCGTGGCGGTGTCAAAATCCAAAAACGGGATCTGGAAACGGGAGAAGCCAAACCACAGGGAAATGCTTCTTTAAAGGATGCAGAATTTACAATCACCAATCTTGGTCCAAATCCTGTTCTTGTGGATGGAACCCTTTACGAAAAAGATCAAGTAGTTCTCACTTTGAAGACAGATGAAAAAGGGCTTGCTTCCACAAAAAAAGATACTCTCCCTTATGGACATTACCGGGGTGATGAGACAAAAGCACCGGAAGGTTATTTGAACGAGGGAAAACTCTCTCAGGAGTTTCATATCACAGAAAATGGGAAAATTTTGGATTTAACTGCAAAAGAAACAGCGATTTCCAATCAGGTAATCCGTGGCGATTTAGAATTCGTAAAGGTATCTGACGGAGATTTAAACCGGCTGGCAAATGTCCCATTTTCCATTACCTCCAAAACTACAGGAGAAAGTCATACCATTGTAACAGACAAAAATGGCTATGCCAGTACCTCCTCAGAATGGAATAAGCACACTACAAATACCAATCGTGGGGAAACTTCTGAAGACGGAATCTGGTTTGGCTCTTCTAAACCTGATGATACCAAAGGAGCCCTGATTTATGATACCTATATTTTGGAAGAACAACGCTGCGATTCCAATGAAGGTATGAACCTCTTAAAAATTGAGGTCTCTGTATATAAAAATCACGTAGTCGTGGATATGGGAACTTTAACGGATGATCAGATTACCATTGGAACTACTGCCCTTGACAAAGACAGCAACTCCCACTTTGCCAAACCAGAAGAAAAAATCACTCTGGTTGATACCGTAGAATACGAAGGCTTAAAGAAGGGACAGTCTTATAAGCTCATCGGCACACTGATGGATCAGGAATCCGGAAAGCCAATTGAAATAGATGGAAAACCTGTCACAGCAGAAACCACCTTCAAACCAAAAAAATCTTCTGGTTCTGCAAAAGTGACCTTTACGTTCAATGCCTCTTCTCTGAAGGGCAAAACAATCGTAGTATTTGAAGAACTGTACCAGGAGGATTTAAAACTGGCTGTTCATGCGGACATTACAGATCAGGATCAGACTATCTATTTCCCAGAAATCGGGACCACTGCAAAAGATAAGGAAACAGATATGAATCTTTCCCAGGCAGATAAAGAAGTTACC
The DNA here is from genome assembly GCF_004167315.1 of Blautia sp. aa_0143. Classification (NCBI taxonomy): domain Bacteria; kingdom Bacillati; phylum Bacillota; class Clostridia; order Lachnospirales; family Lachnospiraceae; genus Blautia; species Blautia sp. aa_0143. Next base: position 40,812 of record NZ_RCXU01000026.1, on the reverse strand, counting down.
CTTGTAGATACGGTAGCTTACAAAAATCTTCTGCCCGGCGAAGAATATGTTATGACTGGAACCCTTATGGATAAAGAAACCGGAAAACCTGTCGAAATAGATAAGAAAGAGGTTACTGCCGAAACCACATTTACTCCTAAAGAATCCTCTGGAACGGTAGATGTGATTTTTTCTTTTGATGGGACCTCCCTTGCCGGAAAAACCGTAGTTGTTTTTGAATCTGCTACTTATGACGGCAAAGAATTTGCAACACACGCAGATCTTGAAGATAATGGGCAGACCATCTACTTCCCAGAAATCGCTACTACTGCAAAAGATAAAGCAGACGGAGATCATTTTACCAAAACCGATAAAGAGATTACCATCGTTGACACGGTTAAATATAGTAACCTAATTCCAGGAAAAGAGTATGCACTTACCGGTACCTTGATGGACAAAGAGACAAAAGAGCCTCTTCAGGCAGATGGTAAACCGATTACTGCCACTACGACCTTTACTCCTGAAGATGCCTCTGGCAGTATTGAACTTACCTTTACATTTGATGGCAGCATCCTGTCCGGCAAAACAATTGTTGTCTTTGAGTCTTTAACGTATCAGGAAAAAGAGATTGCTGTTCACGCCGATATAGAAGACCATGAACAGTCTATCTACTTCCCGGGAATTGGAACTACTGCGAAGGACAAAGCGGATGGGGATCAGGAAGCCGTTGCTACGAAAGAAGTAACCATCATTGACACCGTATCCTACCAAAATCTGATTCCGGATACTCCATACAAACTGGTCGGCACACTGATGGACAAAACAACCCAAAAGGAAGTTCTGATTGATGGAAAACCTGTCACGTCAGAAACAGAATTTACACCAAAGGATTCCAATGGTTCTGTCGAAGTCATCTTCACTTTTGATGGAAGCACATTGGCTGGTCATGATGTAGTCGTTTTTGAAAAACTTTTTTCCCTTGAAGGAGAAACAGCACTTGAAATTGCTTCCCATGAGGATCTGGACGATAAAGGACAGACGATAAAACTTACGGAAGTTCCAAAAGACACACCGGAACCTTCCAAACCAGTCAAGACTGGAGATGAAACAACCATTCTTCCTTATCTTTTACTGGCAGGTGCCGCACTCCTCTTTGCTGCCGGATTTGGTATTTTATATATCCGTAAGCGAAAAAAAGATAAGTAACTATCAATAAATATGCTCACAGGCAGCTTCTTACGGCTGCCTGCTATAAAGGTGATGAATATGGAACAATCTCGTTGTAATGCCGATGCCAAGCACATCCGGCATTTTTTAGATATTTGTGATGGAAATTGGCATTCCTGTATTTATGTTCGCTGTGTTTCCTGTAAAACCCCAGGTTATTGTAATGGCCCACACTTCTTATATCATCCAGATGAAAACGGCAGTCCTTGTGTCCTGCCCATGGCAGATGCCCGTATGCTCTTCTCCCGCATACCGGAACCAACGGAATGTCTGTCCGCCATAACACTGGAACAGTTTCAGTCCTTATATGGACTCTACTTTACCAAAGAAGCATTGAACGATAAGCCATGTCCTTGTTTTGCTTTACTGCGGCATCAGGAAGCATCCCATTATCACTGGTAAAAGGTTGCACTTTTGGCACTTTCTGCGTACAGGATAAGAAAGGAGGCGATTTTATGTTGAATTTCACTGCTATGATTCAAGGAATCGATACAATATTTACGAACTTTATTTTTATTCCTGCACTTTTAATCCTGTACCTGAAGTTTCGTCCGAGAAAGCCCTGGAACAAACGCACCAGAAATCTGTATCGGCTATGTATAGCTCTGATTTCTGTTTATGTCATCCGGATTTTCTGTGCAGGGTTCATCTTTACACCAGTAAATTACTCACGTTTTGCAGACAGCGGTTTCTTTCCGCTTATCAAGGCACTGTTCTATTCTTAGATTTTCTGCCATTTTGTGCCATTTCGTCCGAATCTGGGAGTAGTTTCTATGCCCATCCTATGGGAATTCATCACCTGCTTTCTTACAATATACGTATAAAACACGTAAGCGAGGTGAATCTTTATGAAACAGAAACAAATCCGCTGCCCATACTGTGGCAGCATCGCAATTTTAAGGGATGCGTCCTATGTATATGGAAATAAAGCGAAAGATGGAAAACTCTATGTGTGCAGTCACTTCCCACAGTGTAATTCTTATGTAGGAGTTCATCCTGGCACTACCAATGCCAAAGGAAAACTGGCAAACAAAGAGCTTCGGCAAAAAAGGATCCAAGCACACCGGGTATTTGACCAGATATGGCTAAACCACATCTTTACGAAATCGGAGGCTTACCGCTGGATTGCTGATAAATTCTGTCTGACTGCCAAGGAAGCACACATCGGAGAATTTAGCACTTATATGTGTGATCAACTAATTCTGGAATCCATGAAGATTCTGGAGAATAACCATATCCCTCTCAGGGCCATTGGTTGAAAGGGGGGATATGTATGATCATCCCGATGACAGATGATGAACGCCGATTGACAGAGGAGTACTTATATTTGGTACCTGAAATGGTAAAAAAATTGACTTCCCGTTGTGCTTATGTCTCATACGATGAGCAGCAAGACCTTCTGCAAGCCGGAAACTTAGCTTTATGCAAAGCCGCCATGAACTATGACAACACCCGTCCCTTTGCAGTTTACGCCAGAGTTGCCATACGAAATGCCATTTACAGTTATTGGAGAAAACTGCAAAAAGAACGAAAATACACCTGTTCCATGTATGCATCTTCCGAATTTGACATGGAACCCCTGCTTGTAGACCAAAAAACCGAACTATGGCAGGAACAATGTATGAACCAGGAACCCATTTATAAGCACCTGCAGTCCTTAGAAGCGGGAAGCTGCAATACACTAAGAAAAGGAATACATGCCCTGCTCCTGCAGCAAAAAGGATATACCAACCAAGAAATTTCCAAACATTATGGTGTCCCAATGAATCATGTCCGGGCATGGCAAAGCAAAGCCCGGAAATACTTACAGCAGGATACCAAATTATATACTCTTTTATCTTGAAGGGAGAACGATTATGCTGACACTTTATACTGCAGTCGGAATCCTACGATTCCAGGATTCCATAAAGGAACATAAAACACCGACTGTTATCAATAACCGGCAGGAATACGGACTGACAGAAGAAGAATTCTTTCTGTGGAGTAGCCTTGCATTTCAAATCCGACAGATCCATGAATTGCAGTCTGCTTTTTCTGAACGCTTGAAAAAACATCACCGTTCAGAAAATATCCCCATTGAACCTTACCTGAATCGCCTGCAGCTCCGGGGACTAATTGTAAAAGGGGATGGTTTAACTGGTGTGGATGCCCTGTACCGCCTCTTAGGAGAACTTTATATCAGCCCATTGCAGGACAGTTTTTCGGTGCGGCTTTTTACCTGTATCTATCTCTGCATGAAGAAAAAACTGCACACGAAAGAACTAATCCATTATCTAAAAAAGCCGACACGGACTGCTATAGAGGACACGGTACTCCAAATAGCAAAAAAAGTACAGATTTCTACGGCAGAGCTTGTAACCTGTGTAGAACAGGGCATCCATCCACAAAATACAGAGCAACTTTTGACGCAGCTCTATGAAACCTCGGATGCAACATTCCGTACCCTGGCACAGGATATCCAATTCACCCATGCCGGTTATCCTGTACTGGAAGCCATCAGTAATTTGTACCTCAATAAACAGATTGCATTTGAAAAACTATAGAAAGGAGCAAATTATGCCAAAACCATTTCTTAATAAGCTGATTGTCCATGGGGCAATCGGCTTTTTCTGTGTCCTATTTGGATGTATTTACGGATTTGTAACGCACGACCAGATATTTCTCCTCATGAGTCTTTGCATCGGTGTTGGAACTGCCATACGAATTGTGAGTCTGCTACATACCATCAAGATGCATGACTATACCGAATTAACTGGAACCTGTACAAAACGTGAAGTCAGCCCACTTACCAAGAAACAGAAAATTATTTTCCGGTCCACTGACCAGAAAGAATATCACTTTACATTCGATAAAAATATCCGCCTTTTATCTGGACATTATTATCGCCTATATTTCCGGAACGTAGCAAACCTTTCGGGTGAAGAAAAGGTTACTCCGGATTTACTTGCGTATGAGGAATTATCCTCCCTAAACAAAAATATTTCCTCGAAGAACCCTTAAGTTTTTTCTAAATATATCAGAAGCGGATATGCTATTTTCACATATCCGCTTCTATTATACTTTTTATCTACTCACACTTTTACACTGTTCGTTTTTCTTTTAGTTTTTTTACTTCTTCAAGAGAAAGGCCGGAAATGTTTGCAATTTCTTCTAAAGCATATTTCCCAGCTGCCAGCATACGAAGTGCTACTTCTTTTAAAGAATCTTTTCTCATATCTTCCATTACTTTACACATAACTGCAATTCCCTCCTTACTTTCTTTGAAAAACCTTACTCGATCTGCCAAAACACCATAATACATATCTGATGGATTTGTACAAGAAAAATCATGCATTAATCTTCCGATAGGTGATTCATCACGATATGCACCATTTACATATAAAATATGCGAACCATCATCAAAGCTTTCTCCCGTTTCTAAAAAACAACGCTCAATACGATATAACGGTTGGCCTTTCCCTATAACATCATTCTCTGTAATAAAAACCACAAATGTCTCAGGAAGAACCTCAAAATTCTCACCCTTTTCAAGGAGATTTGCATCCATCATACTACTGTTGTAACGTGCCCTTTTTCTTCCTGCCCCTTTGTCAGCACGTTGAATTTCTATATTAAATTTATGTCCAACACTATTCGTTGCTAATACATCCAACCTTACAGAACGGTTCAATAAATTCTCCACAAATACCTGTGTACGGACATCTACAACCTTTAGATCTTGCTTATCCAATACAATCTGCAATATCAATTCAATACATTCTGTATCGCCCTCAAAACATTTTGTAAAAAAGTCATCATCCAGCAAGCGAAAACCTCTAAGTCGCTGCAAATCTTCTTGGTGTTTTCGATCTATCTCTTCCGTTACAGTCAAACCTATCACCTGCTTTCTTCACTATCTTTATATGTTCATACTACCATAAGTGTTCCTTCTTTTCAAGTTGGTGAGTCATGGATAAAAATTTATACCTTAATTATCTCTTTATCTGTTTTCAAATATCTCATAACTTCATCAATGGTTTTCCCAGATGCTACCAAAGCCTTAAACAGCTCATCTTTCTGCTTCTCTTCTATCTCTTTTTGAATCTCTTTTGCTTTATGACGCAGTTCCTTTAAATCGGACTCTTTTGTACGAATCTCCTGTTCCACATACTCCAGTTGCTCTTCCAAAGATGTGTTTTCCAGTTTTTTTCGTCTTGCCATAATGCATCCTCCTAATAATTTTTCCTCATTCTACCACATTTTATCTACTCTGAAAAGGTAGTAGTGTTTTATGAAAATTTTATATCTATTTGGGATTATCCTCATAAAATACTACACTTCCAAGCATTTTGACACAAAAATTATTATTTCGAATCGCAAAATACTATATATGGTATTTTATCATTGACCTTCGCTATATCTTGTGTTACTATGATATTGTATTTAAGTTTTGTGTTATCCCTTTATAGGGTGTCTGGATACTATCTCCAGTACACATGCAGTTTAAGTTGGAAAATCGTGTCATTATAATGCCGTTTTATACGGTGCTATAATGGCACTTTTTTTATTTATCACTATTTTATCGCCCAAAGGGCAGAAAGGAGAATTTTTATGTCATCTATTATCATTGTAACAGGAAGGGTAACTGCCGATCCGGTTATGCAACAAGCAAAGAATTCCGGAACTGAATACATCAGTCTGGGGCTTGCTACCAACCAGAGAGGTCAAAGCGGAAAGGAAGAACCCATCTTCTATCAGTGTTACTGCAACAAGTTTCTTGCAGATCGACTGATAAAAGCCGGTGTCAAAAAATCAACGTGTCTCATGGTCTACGGAGATTTAGAACTCCATCCGTATATTCACCAGAAAGGCAATAATGCAGGTCAAGCAGCTATCACGCCGCAAATTATGGTAAAGGACTGGCAGTTCTTACCTGCGAATCGTAATGATACCAATGCAGCAACACCTGTACCGGGGAATCCAATGGTCGGAAATCCAAATGTTCCACCAGTACCAGCAAACGGTGCTACTTATAATGGAAACCCGGGAATGAATCCTTCCGGTACCGTGCCTACTGGCGCAATGCCAGTCAATAACAATATGATGCCACAGGCCGCACAACAGATGTCTTATGCTCCGGCAGGGGGATCGGCTTATGCACCACAGGGATTTACGGCTGGCAATGTATCTGGTGATGGATTTACCAATATTCCGGAAAATACACCACCACAGCAGCTTCCATTCCCGTAAATTATCAAAGATCCCTAAAATGAAGGAATTGCGACTTTCCAGTATCTACTGGTCTGCTGCAATTCCTTTTTCTATTGAAACAAACATGGAGGAAATGAAGTGAATACACAAAAGAAATTTCTTAAAGTTCTAAGTATGCTCACAATAATTTTGTTAATTGCAACTATATTCATACCAGGAAATGGAAATCGTAATGCAGTCGCAAGTATCGGAATCCTTGGCATCCTGCTGCTATTTCTTTCCACACTTCTTCCTAAAATCTATAAACTGACTCTAAACCTACTCAAGAACCAGGGCAAAACAAGCCCTTGGTCTTCTTTGAAATCATCTGAGCCAGTTTCCGAAACAGAAGAATTGCTTTGGAGACAAATTAGCTATCAGATTACCGACAAACTACAGGCTGCATTTCCAAATGCAACATGGGAATTCCAGAAGCCGCCATCCATGAAGCAGCTTCTTTGCGGAAATCCCATACGTCTGAGAACCTTTCATACGGAGGACTACAACTTTGCGGAAGCACGTATGAACCAATACGGATATCTGGAACTTCAAATGCTGACCATTGCCAGCCTCAAAAAGACTGTCACAGTTACCGATGAGGACGATGTTCCTTTTGCTGATCCGGAATCCTGGTATTCCTTAATTGGCAAGAAAAAACTGGAGAACCTTATCGGACAGCTCCATGCGAAAGGACACCATAAACTCTATATTAATGAAAACGGGCAAATTTACATCCAAAATGGTGATACAGCGGAAATCAAGGATTGTTTTGATTATTTCCCGCCACGAAACTATTGGGATATTCTCATTTCCATCTTCCAAAAAGATGAATTGACCGCAAAAGAAAAGGACCAGGCACTAGAATTATCCTGGATAAAAGAATAAAGGAGGAAATACTATGCCAAATACAAACTTTGTCCCTAACTGGACTTTTGAAAGAACGCTACCATCTCCATTTGACAGCTATTCCGGGAAAAGTGCAGTGATGAAAGACATCGCTTCCAAATACTGTAATCAGCCTAAAAAACGGGCTACTCTCCATTCTGCTACTTTGCAGGCAGTTTTTTCTTATATGAATTTGGAAAATCCACCTGCTGGAAAAGCAGAGGAAGAACTCGGAGCCATTGGAAGCCAGGCAAACAATTTTACAATCGCAGAATATCCAAGCCGTACCGGGTTGCTGCATGTAGTGGTCTACAACCGTATGACTGGGAAATTTATAGCCGGAAAGTATGAAAAACCTTTGGATCTGGACAGTAAACCAGAGCCATATCAGTTTAAAAAAGATGAAGATTCCGGAAGTGCTCTTTATTTTGCTTTAATGCCTACGTTTCTTTCTGATGACGAATTCAATGAAAAATATCAGGAATTAAAGCAACACCGTGATGACGGTTTTCCTGACCTGCCCAAAGCTGCAGAAACGGCTGCGGTTCTTTGTGATAACGTGTACCGCAGGATCCGTTATGGTGATTCCCTTCCTATCGGGAATATCAAAGTTGACACTCCTGCAAATGGCGTGCTCCAAAGACTTACACCACTGAATATCCAAAAAGGTGTTTATGCACCAACGGAGATTATCCAGGGTTCCTTTCAGGTATTAAAAGGTGGACATCACTATACTGCTTCCACCGTTTCAATTCCCAAAGAAGATTTTGTCGATAAATACATCCTGTCCAATTCTCGGACATTAACTCCCCAAGAAGAATCAACCGTTCCTATTCTCGAAGATTGGTATGTAATCCCAAAAGAAATCCAAAGAATATGCGAACATGCCAAATTAACAACTGACAGCAAGCAGCCTATGCGGAATTTTATGCTCCGTGGGCCTGCTGGAACGGGAAAGACCGAAGGTGCCAAAGCCATCGCTGCAGGACTTCACCTGCCTTACCGATGCATCACCTGCTCGGCAAATACAGAAATTTTTGACCTTCTTGGACAGATTTTACCTGATGTAGATGAAAAACAGCTTTCTTTGGTAGGGGAACTGCCCTCTTTTCAAGACATTACCCTCGATCCGGCTACTGCCTATGAAAAATTAACGGGTACTTATGATGAAAAGGTATCAGAAAATACAGTTTATGAAGAATTGATCCATCATATATCTGAGGCAATGAAGCAGAAACAAACTGCTACCTCCAGCAGCCAACAGTTCCGCTATGTGGATACACCACTGGTTGAAGCCATCCGAAACGGCTATCTGGTAGAAATACAGGAGCCTACGGTGATTGCCAATCCTGGTGTACTGGTAGGGCTTAATTCCCTGTTGGACCGTTGTAACAGTGTATTTCTGCCAAACGGGGAAGTCATCCATCGGCATCCGGATACTACCATTGTAGTCACAACTAATCATGACTATGCCGGCTGTCGTCCCATGAACCAGTCTGTCATTTCAAGGATGAATATGGTCATAGATATGGATGAACCGGATGAAGAGACCATGGTAGAGCGTGTTCTTGCTATTACCGGATGTTCCGATAAAAAATCAGTACGTACCATGACACAGATTGTACGTTCCATCGCACAGTATTGTCAGGATAACCTGATAACAGATGGCTGCTGTGGAGTCCGGGAATTAATTGCCTGGGTTCAGTCTTTTATGGTATGTGGCGATATACAGGAAGCTGCTCATTATACCATTTTATCTTCCGTCACTGCCGATTCTGAAAGCCGTATCGAAATTGAAGGTTCTTGCTTGGATACAGTTCTTGCATCATAACACACTATTGAAGAACACCTTTTATACCGAAGCCGAACTACGCAAAACTCTGGCAGAAAATCTCGTTTATTTAAGAAAATCCAAGCAGACGAAACTCTCTCAGAAAGCCGTAGCAAGACTTCTGCATCTACCCGAAAAAACAATTATGAACTATGAAAATGGGCATACGCTTCCATCTGCTTACGCCGTCTTTCGGTTAGCCCAGTATTACGGCTGTACAATGGAAGATCTCCTAACCCAAAATATGAAAAAGAAAGAAAGGTGAAGAAATTGAATAACACTCAAAAAGCTTTAAAAAGAATGATCCGGGATACGGAGTCAAAAATCACTGATGAAGAACTCTTTCTTTCATCGGCTTTCCAAAAATACCAAACATCTCTGGCGAAAGCGGCTACTGGCCGTTCTCGCTATGGACTTCAGGTGCTTATGGAATGGGACAGTTCTGAAAATGCAGACATCGCTTATACAGATAATTATAGAATTCATTGTAACGCCGCAAACTCGATAACTCAAAGCTTTCCTTCCCGATTTCTACGGTCACAAAGCCTGACTGGTCTAACTGGACATGAAATCGGACATCTGCGTTACTCTGATTTTGCATCACTACAGCTTTATCTGACCAATATGGAAAATGGTTCCTTCTATCCAGAAGCACCAGACAATCTGCCTTCTGGATACAAGGCAAATCTGCAGGACATCTTAGATGCCATGGAAGAAAAAGATAACGCAACGTGTCTGACGCTATCCCGCTGTGCTGCACAGTTTAATAATATACTGGAGGACATCTACATTGAAGCCCGGATGTGTGAAGAATATCCCGGAACTTTTAAGCAGGGAATACAGATCAATAATCTTCGGATGTCTGAATTGATTCCTTCTATACAGGAACAAATTGACTGTGGCTATCAGCCGTTTTCCATCATGAGCAATTTAATTTTGTCTTATTGTAGGACTGGTAATATAAATAACCGCACGAACTATTCCGGAGAATACACGGACACACTCTCAGACTGCATGGATTATATTGACGATGCCTTAATTGCCACACAGGGGAAAGAACGCTTCCTTGCTTCCAACTATCTTTTGGTGCTTTGCTGGAACTACATTCAGCCTATGGTAGAGCAAACCAGAGAATCTTTAAAAAAGCAGGATAGTACCCAAGTTGGCGATGCTCTGGAGGATCTGCTGCGGAAAGAATCAGGTACCGGATCTCCTCTTCCAACTGGTAAAAACGGAGGAATCCCCAAAAACATTCCAGGTCCTACAGAAAAATCAAAAACTCCTATAACCTGTGACTTATCTGGCCTTGATCCAAATTACAGGCAAGATGCGATTAATCAGGCAGAAAAAGTACTGCAGGAAGAAGGAGGCAGAATTGAACTTGCTAAGACTACAGCAATATTAGATGGAAATAATCCAGGAATCACATACGCATCACAGTATGCCGGTTCCGGTTATGAAAATGCAGCGAATGATCTTGCACGCATCCTAAATGATGTTGCTACGGAAAAAGCCCAAAATAATTATGAACAGGAATTAACAGAAGACTTGCAGAAATCGGCGGGTGAAATACATTACGGAAATGCCCATGCAGGCATCCATGTAACAATCCACCGCATCAATCCAGTTTCCGACTTTTTTATCAAATCTTATCAAACAGTTGCTTCCCCTCTTTTGCGGACCTCCAAAAGGCTGCAAAGTTCCATTCTTCCTTTATTAAAAGAAGAGGCCGAAGGCGGAAAACAAAAAAACCTGTTATTTGGTAAAAGGCTGGATATGCGGGCTTTACACCGAAAGGACGGCGGTATCTTTACCAGAACCAGGCTACCGGATGAAGAACAAAAACTTTCCGTGGGACTTTTGGTTGATGAAAGTGGTTCTATGGGCTGGGGAGATCGTATTACCCATGCCCGGAAAACTGCAATCGTGCTGTATGATTTCTGTACGAGCCTGGGAATTCCTATTACCATTTATGGGCATTCTACAGATTCCAAGGGTGTTGCTTTGTATTCCTATGCTGAATTTGATTCTCTGGATGCCTCTGACCGTTACCGGCTGATGGATATGTCTGCCCGTAATGGCAACCGGGATGGAGCTGCACTTCGTTATGTTGCGGAACACCTGGCAAAGCGTCCGGAATCACAAAAACTCCTCATCATAATCTCTGACGGACAGCCCGCAGATTGTGGGTACAGTGGTACGGAAGCAGAAGCAGATCTTCGTGGTATCAAGAATGAATATCGTAAACGTGGCATTGTGATCTTTGCTGCAGCAATTGGTGATGACAAAGAAAACATCCGCAGAATTTATCAGGATGGTTTTTTAGATATTACCAAATTAGAAGATTTACCCAAAAATATGACACAGCTTGTAAAACAATATTTGAAATAGAAAGAAGGAAAACATACATGAGTGAAAATTATCAAAACTCAATTACAGATCAGATATGCAAAGTACAGACCAGTAAAAAATTAATTGCACTGTATGACCGCCTCCGCTACACAAGTTATAACAGCTATGCACAGCTTCATGCAAAAGGAGAATTTGAAGAAAATGGTCATAAAGTTCACTCCCTTATTGGAATCTCCATACAGGATTACTCTAGTGGTACCGGTGATAAAAATATTATCACCCGTTTTCATCTGGCACCCGAACAAATTCAATTTCTGCTGTCCAGAGTTACCGCTGGCTTTCCTGAATTTGAATGGTCACAAAGTAAAATATTTGGTGTGCCGGATGGCAATGGCTATTCTACTGCACAACAGTTTTTTATTTCCCGCCACGTATATAACAACCAGCAGGAAATACTGACCAGTCCATGGAGAATTCAAATTAATAACGGAAAAGGTATCAAGAAAAAGAATCATAACGGCGGCACTTATATGCAGGCTCAAAGTTTTATCTCTGAAAAAAGTGCTTTTATACAATTGACAGATATGGATTTTTATATGCTGTTAAAACGTGCTGATTCCTATATCGTAAATTGGGAAGCCTATGTTGCATCCTTCCTGATTCAAAACGGCAAACAACAGCTTAAAAAGCAACAGGAAGCAAGAATGGCACAAAATATACAGCCACAGCCAGATGAAATGACTTCCTATATGCAGGGACAGCCACAAGAGCAATATCTGAATGGTATGTATGTCGCTTAAAGAATTTCAACAAAGAAGCAGCCGAAAAGACTGCTTCTTTTTATAAAGGAAAGGGGATCTCTATGGATTATGCTACAACACTAAATATTGACCAACAAGGGCGGATCATTATTCCTGCCAAAGTAAGAAAAGCCCTACAGCTTCATACAGGCGATGTATTGATGCTGGAAGCTGACACACGCAACATCTGTCTTCGTAAATGCGACTCCCATATCCCTATGGATATCCGGTTAGACAGTTTTCTGGATATTTTACATAGTAGTGTCCCTTGCCGGATCCTGTTATGTAATCATTCCAAAATCATTGCTTCCAAGAATTATCATACAGCACTTAATATGCCTGTAACAGAAAGTATTCAAAGGCTTCTGCAACAGGGAAAGATGAAATTATTCTCTGATAAGGAACGCATATACCCTACTATGACAGGAAAATATCCCATATCAGCCTTTTTCCCTATTTCTAAAAAAGACGAATTTGGCGAAACGTTGGGACTTTTACTGTGTACAAAAAATCAACAATCTTTCAGCGAAATGGATTTAGGCTGTGCCAAAATGACTGCGGCGGCGATTTCCCGCTACATCCAACAAAATTATGAAAGGACGGTGATATAAAATGAATGACTTAATGCTGCATCGGGCAGCACAATTATTAGAAGCTGAATTTGGTCCCCAATGGCGTGCTGTCGCTGACATGCTTGGAACGGAAGGATTGCGAAAACGTGTAGGAAAGGAACTGACTTCTTTCATGGCATACCCAGAACGGGGAGAAGGCGGTAACAGCCAGTGGCGTGGTAACTGCTCCCCCGAAGTGGTTGCAGCGCTTCTACGCTATTGCCTGGACGATAAGCGATATTACGGAAAAGATACCAGCACCTTTACCCTCTTAGATCCTATGAGTGGCTCCGGAACTTCAAAGGCGGCTGCTGACCGTTATCAGGTACGTTCCCTGCTCTATGATCTAAATCCGGCACCTGCTTATGGAAAAGGTAACTGGAATGCCCTAAAAGATGAAGTGGAGGATTCCGCTGATCTCATCTTTTTCCATCCACCTTACCATAATATGATCCAGTATTCCGGAAATATCTGGGGAAACCCTCACCCGGACGACCTATCCCGCTGTGAAAACTATTCGGATTTTTTAGAAAAACTAAATCACTGTATCCGGAAATTTTTCCTGGCACTTCGGAAAGGTGGCAGGCTTGCCATACTGGTAGGCGACATGCGGCTCCATGGTAAGTTCTATAGTATGCAGCATGATTTAATGCGGATGGGTGATTTTGAATCTTTTCTGGTAAAGGGCCAGTTTAATTGTGTTTCCGACAATCGGACGTACAAAAAGCCTTTCATTCCCATTGTGACAGAATATGCTCTGTTGCTGAAAAAAACGGATTCTTTCATTATCCCCTTCAGCATCCGGCAAGAAGGTGTGTTTTCTGTACAAAATACAGATATTCTTGCACTGACTTGGCATCATCTAATCCGGATGACAATGGAGAGTATTGGAGGAAGAGGGGCTTTAAAAGACCTGTACGCTTTATTAAAAGAACACCCAAAAGCGAAAAAGAATCCGCATTATCAGGAACGTATCCGTGCCACCTTATATGAACACCCAGACGAATATATACCTGTATCGAAAGGATATTTTCGTTTGAGTTACTCGGTTACATAAAAACGAGCCATGAAAAACAGATTTTCTATGACGCTACAAAAGGAGTGTGAACACTATGACAAATCGAAAGCACCATGTGAAAGATAAACAAATAACGACACTCTCAGGATGGTTTCATTCTCCGCTACGGGTTGGGGAACGTGCTATTATTTCTGGGGTCAATGGTTTCTCTATTCTGACATCTCCTATCCTAACGATTTTGGAAGTATCAAATGACAGTATCGTTTTCGAAACAGAAAATACCATTTACCATTTGGTTCATACACCAGAGACCGTATCGGAAGTGATGTGTGCTTGAATAACATATATGAATTGGGAAGCAAGCTTTGTGAATTACTTTCAACTTTAAAGAAAAACCGGGAATACGTTCCACTTGAAATTTTACAGACACAGTATCGGGTTCCTTATGAAACCCTAAAAAAGCAAATTGGTGATACAGCGACAGCTTTTGTAAAAGAAATTACATTATCAAAGCTTATGATAAATCCAGATGTGTCTCTGGAAGAGCAGATTTCTGTTATCCAACAAACCATTACAACATCCGGGATACTCAAAGAAATGGGCTATACCTTATCAAAACTGTATGATGTGGAACTACTGCACAGGCAGGCATTAAAATTAAGGACATATATTGAGGATGCTCTATATCCATATATTGCCCTTCAGGATTGCCTTGTAGTTGATATGGAACGTATAGAGGATACGCCAATTATCTACAATACAATTACCCAAAAGGTTTATGAGAATGGGCAATGGAGTAAACAGGATTTGGATCTGCATGGGAAACTATTAATCTATGTAAAATCCAGTCCTCCTATGCCTGCAGCAACAGAACAAATAAACAATGGATTCTAAATTCAAGAATTTTTTATGTCAAGAAGGGAAACTTTTATGGGTTTCCCTTCTTATGAAAATAATTTCAGTTGTTCATATTCTGCTGTCCGATTCAACAGTATGGGCTTCTTAGCAAGAATAAATTCTACCGCTGCATCCTCCATAATCCAATCTTCCAGTTCTTGTCGTTCCAAAAGCAATGGCATCCGTTCATGCACCGGTGCTACAGAAGCATTTGCCTGCGTAGTCAGAATTACAAAACGATTTTGACCATTATAGATTTGATAACACCCTGCCATAAATAATGTGGCATCCTGCTTTGGACTTTGAAAAGTATATTTTTCTTTGTTTTTACACCATTCGTAAAAGTGATGGGCAGGAATCACACATCTTCGATGCAGCACACTGTCCCGAAAGGTCTTCTTGTCCAGTATAGCCTCTGCCCTTGCATTGATAAGCAATCCCTTTCCCTGGAACCCCGGAAATCCCCACTGCATCTGCCTCGCAGCCACTTCCTTACACTCCTTTGTAAGAATGACTGCAGATTCAGACGGGTGGATGTCCTGTCCATGCTCTATCTTTAAACGCTGGTCCAGTTTCCTTACAATCTTTTCAATTTCCCGTGAAGTTTCATCATCCACATAATATCTTCCGCACATTTTCTGTCCTCCTTTTTCCTATTTTACTTCATCCCTGGTATCTTATACAACCAGTTTCCATGCACAATCCTCCGGACAAAAGAGAAGCACAAAATTGATTTGTTTTCCCAAAAGTACCGCCTGACATCTATACTTCCAGTTCAAAATTCCCGCATACCACTGCTTTTCTACAGTCAGAACCTGGATATGATTGATTTGAATAATCTCTTCATCCTCCCCTTTTACCTTCAGCATCAATGGCAGAGATTTTCCGGTAGCTGTGAACCAGCACTGGACTGCCACCTCATGATAGGTTCCGGATAAAGGCTCCTGCTCTGTATGCTCTGTATTTATTCCGATTCCAAATGCCACCTTTCCTTCCCCCTTCCCGCTATTCTGTCTTTAATTTCTCATAGTCCACAGAACGTTTTTCCCGTGAAATGCCACCACTCATGTGATCAATACACCCACCTAAAAAAGCCGCACGTATTACCGAATCATTCCCATACCGTTTTCTGATCTGATCTATCGTTTCATCCATTTTTTCCAGTTTCTCATAATCATTCGTATCAAACAGATTTAGTTGTCTCATATTCACCTGATCCTTGATGCGGCTGGTATGGATTCCCAGATGCCGGATGGGTGTCCCATCCCAGAGCTGGTCAAATAACTGGCAAGCACACTGATGGATCTCTATCGTAATATTGGTTGCATTCTGAAGCGTCATCTGGTGACTGGCATAACTGAGATCATAATTCTTGATCCCTACTGCAATCACTTCTGCCCTGACTCCTGCTCCACGAAGTCTGCTTCCTACTGTCTCTGCCAAAGCCAACAGCACCAATTTTGCTGTAGATGCATCTGTCACATCAAAAGGAATCGTTGTAGAATTGCCGTATCCCTTATTAGCAGGCGGGGCCGACTGGACTACAGACACATCAATCCCATTTGCAAACCCCCAGACAACTTCCCCATGTTTCTTCAAATGTTGTTTTAAGTAACTCGGATCACTCTTTGCCAAATCTCCTATGGTCCGAATTCCCAACTTGAAAAGTGTCTTTGTTGTTGCCCGTCCTACAAAAAACAAGTCGCTTACCGGCAATGGCCACATCTTTTTCTGTAACTCAGACTTCCATAGTGTGTGCACTCTGTCGGGCTTCTGAAAATCACTTGCCATCTTAGCTAACAGTTTATTCTCTGAAATACCGATATTCACTGTAAATCCAAGCCGTTCCTTAATCTGTCTCCGCATCTTCTCCGCCGCTTCCACTGGTGTCCCCCAAAGCAATTCCGTTCCAGTCATATCTACAAACGCCTCATCTATCGAGTATTGTTCCACTGTGGGAGAATACTCTTGCAAAATTCCCATAAAAGCTTTGGAACACCTCTCATACAATCCATAATTCGGAGGCACTAAGATAAGATTTGGACATTTCTGTTTTGCTTCCAAGATTGATTCACCTGTCTGTATCCGATATTTCTTTGCTGGAATGGATTTTGCCAAAATGATTCCATGACGCATCGCCATATCCCCACCTACCGCTGACACCTGTTCTCTTAAATCGCCTTTCCATCCCAAATGATGCAGCCGATATACCGCTTCCCAGGACAAAAAGGCAGAATTTACATCTATATGAAAAATCACTTTTTCCAAACTCACGTTCCCCTCCTTTATATCTCATTATATAGAACATACGTTCTGAAATCAAGAGATAATATTTTCCATATCCATGCTTCCTCTATATATAGTAATTTTCTTCTCAGAATAAACAATATATAGTGCTTTTATATTGACACATACTATATATAGTGTTACACTTACTATGTAATTATTATTTGTGTCATCCGGAAAGGATATACGCACGCAGTTTAGGTTTGTAAAAGTGTCAGAAGTATACCACGCTACCAGCAGGGACTTCTGGCTTTTTTATTTTGCAGGAAACTGCACGCATTAGAGAATGAACATCCGTGTCATTCTCTTTTTTTATGCCTGAACGCAAAGAAAGGAGGAAGAAAAACCGGAACAAATAAGAATTACAACTATACCATAGAAAAGGAGACAAGAATAAAATGAACCACTCTAATGAATTATCAAACGTGGAAAAAATCAAACAACTGGTGGACCATCTGAATTTACAGCGTAACGCTTATTATAATGAGAACAGTCCGAATATCAGTGATGCGGAATATGACCGAATCTTCGATGAATTAGTGGAATTAGAAAAGCAGACAGGCTTTGTCTTATCCAATTCACCGACACAAACCGTAGGCTATACTCCCATCAGTGAACTTCCCAAAGTAAAGCATCCGGTCCCTTTGCTCTCTTTAGATAAGACAAAGCAGGTACAGGACTTGATAAGTTTTGCCGGTAAGCAGCCAGTTCTGTTTATGCTGAAGTTGGACGGATTAACGACTAAATTAGTCTACGAAAATGGAACACTTGTAGAGGCTTCCACGCGTGGCGACGGAGAAATTGGGGAACTTATCACCCATAACATCCCTGCATACGTTGATGTCCCTCTCTCAATTCCATATAAAGGCCGGCTGGTGATTGTTGGAGAATCCTTCATCCCAACCAATGACTTTGAGCGTTTAAAAGAAACCCTCCGAGATGGAAAAGGAGAACCTTACAAAAATGGGCGAAATCTGGCTTCTGGCTCTGTGCGAAGTCTTGATCCGGCAAATTGTGCAGGACGCTGTCTGCACTTTATGCCTTTTAATGTTCTGGAAGGTCTGGACTCTCCATTTCTCTTTCCAGACAGCAGATCTATAAAGGTTTCCAGCCTGTTTGACTATGGCTTCCAGCCTTGTCCTTATATTATTGCAACCCAGCCTTTAACCTTGGATCTTGTAAACCAGTATATTGAAAATCTGACTGTTCTGGCAGGCAAAAAACATCTGCCTATTGACGGAATTGTAATGATTTTCGACAGTCTGGACTATTCCAAAAGCTGTGGGCGTACCGGACATCATTATAAAGATGGACTGGCTTTTAAGTTTGAAGACGAAACTTACGAAACCACTCTTCGCAATATAGAATGGACACCCACCCGTTTCGGAGAAATTGCACCTGTGGGAGTTTTTGACTCTGTGGAAATTGACGGATGCTCTGTTTCCAGAGCAACCCTTCACAATCTGACCTTTATCAAAGAATTAGAATTGGTGCCAGGTTGTAGAATTTCTGTATCGAAACGTAATATGATCATTCCTCATATTGAAGAAAATCTGGAACGTGGTCATTACGTAGATGCAGTTCCCCCAGTATGTCCATGCTGTGGTTCTCAGACTCGTATCTATCAAAGAAAAGGAAATGATGGGCGTCTCATTGAAACAGTGCATTGTGACAATCCCAACTGTGATAGCCAGATCCGAAAACGCTTTACACATTTCGTTGGAAAAAAAGCAATGAACATCGAGGGACTCTCCGAAACTACCTTGGAAAAATTCCTGACTTTGGGTTATCTCCAGACATTTCCGGATATTTACCATCTAAATGAACATCAGGAAGAAATCTTACAGTTGGAAGGTTTCGGTAAAAAATCCTTTGAAAGATTATGGAATTCCATTACTTCCAGCCGTAATACTACCTTTGTCCGATTCCTGGTTTCCATGGATATTCCTATGGTCGGACGAACCAAAAGCAGGATTTTGGATACAGTATTCCACGGCAGTCTGCAGGAATTTTTTGACGCTGCCTCTGGTGACTATGATTTCACCCAGTTAGATGACTTTGGTGATACTCTGAATCAGAATATCCATGACTGGTTCTCTGATGAAAACAATCTAATTCTCTGGCACGAACTCCAAAAAGAACTTATATTTGAAGAAAGAAAGGAAATGAACACTATGATGAAAGAAAATGTATTTACAGGATGTACTATCGTTGCAACAGGAAAACTTGCTCATTTTACAAGGGATGAAATCAACTCCAAGATCATTGAGCTTGGAGCAAAAGCCGGCAGTTCTGTCACAAAAAAGACAGATTATCTGATTTGTGGGGAAAAAGCCGGAAGTAAATTAACAAAAGCTCAGGCTCTCGGTATTAAAATATTGTCTGAAGATGAGTTTCTTGAGATGATTGCATAAAGGAGAACTCCGATGAAAGATAAAATATATCTAAAATATAAAGGTCGGGATAGCTGGGACAGACCCGTATATCAGGATGAATCTGGAAAACTATGGAAGGATGTAGAACCCTACTCAGACCGCCCTGCACATTTATGCAGTGCCTGCGATAATGCCTTTGATGGGGAACCAGATATTCCAATGAATGCGATGGCACGCTATCAGAATATTACTGTCATCTATTACCCTACCAGAGATGTTTGGAGATAATACTTTAATCAATCAAAGATTCACAAAATGGGAAGGCCGAAAATGCTTTCCCATTTTCTTTTGTTGATAAGTGGATTTAGAAAGGAGCTGCTATTATGTATTTGCTTACATATTATGATGACCTTAAAACTCTTATTACCCCCATAGGACCTCCCTATTTGCAAGCAGACATGGCAAAAGATGCCATGAAGCGGGCTATCTTAGAATATTTAAAAGAACACGGGTGTGCTGAACCAGACGATTTTTATGCAAGTGCAAAAGAACAAGAGAAGTTTTATTTTGATGTGGAAAGTGAAATCGAACTATCCCTTTCTTCTTTTTACGCCTATCTGCGTACTCAAAATCAAGAACCTTTTTTGCGACTTTTCAGATTCTTAATTTGAATGAAGTAACCCCATATTTTCATACACCATCGGGTATAGAAAAAAGAAATATGCAAATGGAAGCTCTTCTTGAAGTTTTAGAACCATTGTTATCAATTTTTGCTTCTACAGACGTTGTGTTTTCACCTAAAGCCGGATACACCGTTCTTTGTGTAACTCCCTACACCTCAGAAGTATTAGAATCTAAAAGCATCAATGAACCTAAAGAAATGGCTGCATATTTACTAGATTCAATTAAATATGATTACTGCTTTTCACTTGGTGTAAATACCCTTTTATCTACGGATTCATTCTGCAGTTTAGAAGAACTTGAATATGCTATGCCGCATTATCAAAAAGCTGTTTATTCTGCAGTATTTAAAGAAGTACAGGATAAAATATCTTCTATTCTAGCACAACCACCACTGCGAACTCCACGTTTTTCGCTGCAGGAAGATCCTTTGCTTACAGTTTTATATAACTTCCAGCGAAGCCTTTCCCTTCAGCAAAGACTTTTTTCTGTTCCTGATAAAAAAATTTATCAAAATTACAGAAAAGCATTGCTCGAAGCATATTGCCAAAAGTATGGTGCTGTGTATCTTGGAAAATTTCCTGCCGATGGCATAGGGAAAATGACTTACACAAAGTATAAAAAAACCGATGAATACGATGAATATGACTTTTGTATTCCTTACCCAGATACAGATTTATTAAATCTTGTAAATCAATGGGATACAACAAATTCAGCTAAAAAGATACCTTTGTATTATAAAATACAAGAACGTGTTTTGTCACAAAAAGGTCTATGGATAAACTGGGAAAAGCAAAGCCTCAGAATATTAAAAAAATAACTTACATCAAACAGGAGGACTCTATGAGCATAATTACTTCTATACTTCACTGCTATGGACTTCTTATATCCGAAGAATCCGTTACATTGATGCAACAGTATATACTCCCCTTATGGGAAAAGACAAAACCCGAATTATATGAAATGTTTTCTACGAAATCTGATAATGACGAATTTTTTGACTATCTTCTTGACCATTATGCTATATGCTACAACGGCACTGCCGATTATTTGCGTTGTTGGCGCATCTGTGATGGAGAAGAAATCGAACCACAAATTGATGACCATTTTTATTTTATGGATTTATTAGAAAAACCTTCTCTTTTTAAAAAAGCCTATGAGTCTTTCGAAGATGTCATAAAAGAATGTCAACAACGGTTAGAGGGATTGCTCCCACCGGATTTTCCTTATGAAGATTATCTTTTAGAAATTACTGGAGAACTCTGGGGATAAAATTCCAAATGAAACATGATAAATACTATGAACACACTGTTAGAAAGGACATTCTGTTATGCAAAGAAATATTTCAATAAAAGATCCCGCTATTTTAGGTTTTCGTGGACGCTATGCGTTTCTCAGTAATTTTTATCCGGCATCTATTTCATACATGGGGCAACTCTATGCCAACAGCGAAGCTGCTTTTCAGGCACAAAAGACATACTCTGTAAAAGAACAGCAACGTTTTTGTAAATTCTGTATGCATAATCCCGCTGATGCAAAGAGGCTTGGACGCAACCTGATGCTACGACCAGATTGGGATAAAATCAAAATACGCTGTATGTATGAAATTTGTATGTGTAAATTCATGCAAAACCCTGAACTTTGTCGCCTCCTTCTTTCTACTGGAAACCGTAGGTTAGTAGAGGAAAATACATGGGGTGACACCTTTTGGGGAACTGTAAATGGATATGGTGAAAATCATTTAGGCAGAATTCTTATGGACATACGTGCGAAGCTTCAATTTGAATGTTAAAACAATAATTTATCCAATTTTGCACTGTATGAACTGCAAATATTTTGCTATAATGGAAGATAGATTTTAAAGAAAGGATTTGTGCTTATGTATCTGATGCGTTTTGTCTATGACCGTCTTCTGGATTGGAAAAATGAAGGAGGTCATAGTACCCTGGAAGTCGGTGGAGCCCGTCAGGTTGGAAAAACCTACCTGATACAGAAATTTGCTGACGAAAACTACAAACACAAAATTTATATTAACCTGTTTGAATTAAGTGGTAAACAGTTTATGGAATGTTATAAACAGGCAACCAATTGGACACCTGGAACAAAACGGCGGGAGCATCCTCTCCATGATGCCTTCCAGTTATATGAGCCGGACTTTATTGATTCCGATGATACCGTCATCATTATTGATGAAATTCAGGAATCATCGGAAATTTATAACCGCATCCGGGAGTTCACCCGACAGTTTAAAGCCCATTTTATCGTTACAGGTAGTTATCTTGGAAGAATTTATGATCCGGAGTTTCGCTATTCCAGCGGTGATGTCACCAAACTCACCATCTATACGCTTTCTTTTGAAGAGTTTTTGATGGCCTATGATCAGAATCTGTATGACGATTACAAAAAAATATCTCTTGTTTCCTCTGAAGCAGAAGTCTATAATCGCTTAAAGGAAACCTATGATCTGTACTGTCAAATTGGTGGCTATCCCAAAGTGGTAGAAAACTATCTGGAGAACCGGAATATCGTAAAGGCACAGGGCGAACTCGTAAAAATCATTGATACCTTTACCAATGAGTCCATTCGCTATTTTACAGATATTTTGGATACCAAAGTGTTTACTCATATTTTCTTTTCCATCTGCCGTATTTTAAACCGTGAAAAGAAAGGATTTTCAGAAGACAGTATCAGCGAAGAATTGCAAAAGCTGGTAACCAAAGACTACTCCAGTAATATTTCAAAGGCTACCTGCAACCGTGCCATTAGCTGGTTATACTTTTCTGGAATCATTGGATTCTGTGCAAAAATAACAGAAATGGACATTCTGGATTTTAAGTCTGCAAGCCGCTGCTACTTCATGGATATGGGGCTGGCAAATTATTATCTGACACGTACCGGTACCGATTCCCGTGTACTTGCAGGCACATTAAATGAAAATTATGTCTATATCAACCTGAAGAAACGCCAGGATTTTCCACCGGAAATTTCCTTTGAAACCCCAGCTTTTGCTACTTACCGAGGCGGAGAAATTGATTTTGTGGCACAAAGCCTATCTTCTTCCACCCGATATTTAATAGAAGTAAAAGCCGGAAAAGGGACTGCTTCCACTGCCCAGAAAGCTCTGGCTCAGGGAAAAGCAGATAAGCTTCTTTATTTAAAAGGGGCAACCAAAGGAGGGATAGACGGAAAAACAGAAACACTGCCTATTTATTTATTGGAACAATACAAGTTTAATTAAATTTATGTTTACGAAGAGACTACTTGCGAGTGGTCTCTTTTTATTTAGAAGGATCACGAAAAACACAGCACTGAATTAGTGAAAATTTATGAATTTATGAGAATTGGCATAGATGTGATGTTACGGACAAGGGGTATGGATTTATTCTATTCCCTCTTTTGTCAATGCCAATTCCCATCAAGAAAGGAAGAATTACATGAACAATACAACAACTGAATTACAATGGGGAGATGTCATCTTCAAACCTGGACAACGTGTGCGGACAACCGATGCCAGCGATTATGCAGGATTGGAAGGTGTTATTTTGGAAATTCATACCGGCGAAGATAAAGAAACCGACAATCTGACTCCTGATATTCACTGTTGCTTTGATTTTCCTGAGTCTGAAGCAGACATTCGGAAACTAGAGGAACGCTTTTCTTCTCTTTACAATATGCCAAAAAAACTGGATGAGCTTGCTTTGGATGAAGTGATTATGTCCCCGGATGAACTGATTTCTATTCCAGAAGAACCCTCTCGTCTTCTTCATTATATTGGTACAGACGAATGGGCTCGCCCGGTATACCAGGATCAATATGGGAAGTTGTGGAAAGATGTAGAACTTGGTGACTTTGAAATTCCTCATCTGCACTCTGCAGTCGGAAATGAATTTGATGGAGAACCGGATATGCCTATCCGGAAACCATTTAGAATTTTAACAGATAAACCGAAAAATCCTTATGAATTTCAGTACATGATGCTTAGTCGTTTACAAAGCGACTGTGAGTATTACTTGAATTACGGAAACCGTTGTACTGGACATCTGTACTATCACAATGAAAGCAGACAAATTGCCGCCATGAAAAAACTCTGGAATGAATTTCCGGATGATGGGAAACCAGAATGGTTGACATGGAAACAAATCCTAGAATACGAAAAAGCAATGTGTTCAGACACAAAATAATAGAACCGCCATAAAAATATTTTTTTTAAGGAGAATGATTATGAATTCAATAAAAGAACTAAAAGAACAATTAGGATATGAAGAAATCGGTCTCGATGATACATTTACATTTCACTGTACCCAATGCGGAAAGTGCTGCATCCACCGGGAGGATATTCTCTTATCCCCGAAAGATCTGTTTAACATAGCAAAAAAATTTCAAATTACACCAGCGGAAGCCTTGGAACAATATTGTGAAACTTATATTGGATGTAACTCCCGTTTCCCGATAGTCCGCCTGAGACCACAAGGAAGTGTCAAACGCTGCCCTTTATTAAAGGATCAGAAATGTTTGGTTCATGATGTAAAACCGACTGTCTGTGCCATGTTTCCGATTGGTCGGTATCTTACCCTTTCTGCGGATGATAGTTTTCCGAAAAATCCAGAAGAACTGTCTGTTGGATATATCTTTAATAATCCTGAGTGCGGAGACGAAATCGAAACACATACCGTCCGAGAATGGTTTCGTAGTTTTAACATTCCACTAAAAGATGACTATTTCTTTACATGGACAAGAACACAGGCAACACTCTGCAAACATCTACAATTTCTGGAAGAACACATATCAGAAAAGACCATGATTTCAATATGGAATGCTACTTTGATAACTCTGTATCTGAACTATGATATTACAGAAGATTTTCAAACGCAATTTCAGCAAAATTCAGATGCAATCCTATCCTTAATTGAAACACTAGGAACTGTTGACATTCCTAAGAAATCATAAACAACTATAAATACTTTGAGCCGACCAGTTTTGGACGGCTCTTTTTCATATCGCTTTACATTCTGGCAGCTCTTTTGTTTCCTGTTCTTATCACACGCAATCCATTCATCCAAAGTAAGCGGCTGATAATTTGAATACATACAAAAACAGTTAATCATATTACATGGAATATGCTGTGTTTCCCCCTGTGTATTCAGAAATGTTGTTTCAGATGTGATTCCTTGAAATCTTTCCAGCAATCTCTGATCCTGCGTATCGTGTACATGTCCATACAACATATAGGTTTTTGGGTTTCCTTCTGCATTCAATTTATACTGTCCGTTATAACACATAATAGGATAATGACAAAGTATCACTTTTCTCTTATTATCGCTAAGTTCCTCATACATTTTAATCCACTCAAAGCGTGAACTGTCGAAGTTTGGATCCTTGACATAGTGGTCATGGTTTCCCTGTATCAGATATAGACGTCCGTTCAATTTCTGAAGCAACTGGTTTGTTTCTTCAGATTTCCCCCATGATAAATCCCCTAAGATAACAACTTCATCCCTATTACGCACTTTACTATTCCACTGTTTCAGCATATAATCATTCATTGCATTTACATTTGCAAATCCACGTTTATCCATTTTTGTATTCAAATTTTCATGAAAGAAATGTAAATCTGCAATATAATATCTCATTTTATATCATTCCCTCAATCTTGTTTAAATTATCAATATTTACAATTGCCCAGAACACTCTTTTTAAATCTTTCCCTTTCAAAGTTGATGCCGGGATTACCGAATCTTTACCAAATTCCTGAATAAACTGATTTCTGAGTTCACGAATTTTTTGTCCTTTTTCTGGTCCCGATAAATGCTCCATACCTAATTTTTTTTCAATCTCTAATGCCTGTTTTACTTTATCCCAACCCATGCCTGAAATCATCAGTTCATACATCAAGCGAACCAGTGATGCTCCGCAGGCAACCGTTTTGGGATCATACTGCACTTTCCTGTTTAAATATAACGAATGAAAATCATTAATAAACTTTTTCAATTCTGCATCTTCACCGCTATCGGCTTGTTGATAACGCAAAAGCTGTTTCTCAACATCTTCTACGATATATTTAGGTTCATAATCTCTTCCCTCCAGCGTGCTCCCCAGTGTAATCTTCCTTGTATTCCATTCTTGTTCTGCCCGTTTTAAATACTTTTCTTTCACAACAGAGCATTGCATCTCGGATATACAGTTTCTGGACAACATCATAATATCATAGAACTGCTTCACCTGTTCATCCAGCCTTTCATTTTGTACGCCAATCGTATTACAACCTAATGTGGTGAGCTTATCCGCAAATAAATAATTCAATGGAAGGATCTGATAGTTCCATGAACTGTTTACCGCAAATATGTTTTCTCCCGTTCTTCTTTCATATTCCCATTTTTCTGGCTGGAGAATAAATTCTATTTTTAATTCCTGATAGGGAATACTCTCTCTCTCCATATTACGTTCTGCATTGGATAGTACAGAAGGAACTTTCGTGTAATATGTATGTAATGGAAGATTTGTTTTCGGATTCTTAGGGCTATGTTTATGAAAGTAAAACAATTCGTCTTCTGTCCCCAAATATTCTTCGATTTTCCTCAATGTTTTCTTTATTTCCTCTTCTGTTCCAAAAAATAACATATCAATGTCTACACTTGTTCTTTGAGCATCCCTTGGCAGATAAAACTGCGTGGCTGCACCACCTTTCAATATTATTTTATCTCCTAGTATTTTCTGAATATGCAAGAATAATTCAAGATCCCATAAAAACAGTTCCATTCTCGCCATATTTTTAAACCCAAATTCTTCCATTCTCTTCTGAAAGGTTTCTCTCTGAAATGCTTCCTCTTTATGAAATAACTTTTTGTAATCCAAATTTTATTCTTCCCTTCTAAGTATTTTTCCAAACTCTATTGCCGAATCTGTAATAAACCGATTTTCAACGATAAAGCGAATATCATATTGTATATTCCTTCTTGATGCTACTGTTATCAGCTTCTTTTTATCTATATTTCCCAATCTGCTGAGATTCTGATAAATTCTTACCAATTCTTGCAATGATAGTGGATATCCGTTTCTCGTTATTGCAAAATAAAGATCTGCAAAAGCCTTCTCTATACTTGCCAGACCTTCACTACTGTACTGAAAATCCTCCGTTGTGTATAAAATCACCTGCATATTATGGCTACCTGAAAACATAGCATCTTCATACATTTTTTTCGTGTATTGTGGTTCTATCACCTCAAATCCTTCTGCTAATAAATTGTTATATATTTCCTCTTTTGCTGCTTTTTCAATAAATGCAATGACAGGATATTGTTCTGGTATGTGTAACATATATTTTGCCAAAATATCCAAACCGGATATATAATAATAAAATCCCAGCTCATCCATGTAATTTTTCAATTTTTGGGCTGTTTCACATAAAATAATTCCCTGTCTGCCTTTCAAATCATTGAAGGAAAATACACCGTTTCGCACTCTCTTAATGTAACCCGCCTCTACTAATTTAGAAAGATTCCAATATAAAGTAGACTTTTTTAACTCCGGGAAAAGGGGAATTACTTCATCTGTATAAAAGGTAGTTTGATTCCCAAGATTTTGTTTGATTATCTCGTATTTTTTTTCTAATGCTGTTTTGCTATTCATACTACACCTACTTTCTTTTCGTAGTATATCACATAGCACCTATAAAAACAATAAAATAAACGCAAAGTTTATATTTGCGTTTATTTTATTGTTTTTATTTATAATTCAATCTATTTGCAAATATATTTGTAATTTCAATAAAAAATACGCAAATACTATATTTGCGTATTTTTATTGAAACTCACTAGAACTGCAACAGCAGCTCATATAGCATCCTATAACGTTTTCCAATCCAGCCTATTCTTTATAATGGAATGATCCTTGGAACTTGTACTCCTGCTGTAATTCCCATTTCTATCTTTCTCCTATAATCCCGAAAACTATGGATACGAAACCCAGGCATTCCCCAAGCACAAGAAATTTTGCGAACATAGTACTCGTTTGATTTTGTGAATATTTTCCCTTGCTTCCTGTGCAATAACTTCATAATCCGTAACGACTGAGTTGAAATCTTAGGAAACGTTCCATTAAGTTTTTTGTACAAATCTCCTCTTTTGGTTTCTTCCAAAATAATAGTTTTTCCATGCATACAGGACCATTCTATACATGGAATATCTGCACTTCTTATCCCTGTTTCCATTGCAATTCTCAAAAATAAGGAAGTTTCAAAATCCTTTTTATATAGGAATTGATCTGCTATCATCTTGTAATGATCAACAAAAAAAATTTCTCCTATCTTTCTTTGTAGTTCTGCCAAAGATATGCTATTCAGCCATTCCAGTTTTCCTCTGTATTTTTCAACAAATATCATCCACTGCTCAGCTTCAAAAGATTGCCTCAAATCACGGATAGCCTCTGGCCAACATTTTCTTTGTCCAGGTAACAATAAACATACCATTTTCTGTAAAAATTTTTCTTCACTATTCGGATTCCACTGCATTAAACGCTTTAGTTCTTCATAGGCTTGATTTACTTTATATTCCATTGTACTATTTCTCATCTTCAGATTCTCCCTCGTATGGCTCTAAAATCTTTGAAGCCCTCTCCACAAACATCCTGTCTGCCCCTGAAATCTCATATTCTTTCCAAAGTGTCTTATGTATCTGTTCCTCTGTTAAATCCCTACACTTTTCTTGCAGCATACGGACAAATGGATATATCATAGTCGCATGAATATTTTTCCCGG
This sequence comes from Blautia sp. aa_0143, assembly GCF_004167315.1. Classification (NCBI taxonomy): domain Bacteria; kingdom Bacillati; phylum Bacillota; class Clostridia; order Lachnospirales; family Lachnospiraceae; genus Blautia; species Blautia sp. aa_0143. The sequence goes on along the minus strand of NZ_RCXU01000026.1, from coordinate 11,889 downwards.
ACCGTACCATATCTCCTTCCATTTGATATGCTTCCTGTAAGCATTCCAGTATAATGCGAACATCCGTAACACTTTCTCTCATTGCGCTTCCCCTCATCAGGCTTATCCTCCTATTTACATACGTACTCTCAGTCCATCTAATCTCGACACGTTCAGTCCAACCAGATACCAGTCATCTCCCATTTCAATTCGGACCGGAACCCAAACATCTTTCACCTTTACATCGAAACATTCCCCGCAATGTAGTCCTCCATAAAAAGATTCCAAATCAAAACGTATATCATACCTCCCTGTTTCAGTATCATAAAACAATGTTCCTTCTCTGTGTTCACTCATAACATCTGCCTCCTTAAATTTTTCTTTTACTTAGTAATTACCTCATACCTATACAGATTGAAGAAATTCCGGAAAATTTTCATAAAAGTTTTTCCGATACCGATAATAGGTAGAAGAAGTTAACCCCAACTCCCGCTGCAGTTGTGTTGGTGTTACCTTCTTTTGTACCACCCTCATAAATTCCTGGTTAAACTTTTCCTGTTCTATAGCCCGTGGTCTTCCTACTTCATCCCATTCACCCCGAAGCCTTTTTGCCTCCATACCTTCCTTTTGTCGCTTCTCCTTTTTCTCCATCTCTGCCTGTGCCATGGATGCATAGAGTTCAATCATCATATTATTGATTGTTCTGAAACATTCATATATACTGCTTCGTATGTATCCTGAATCTGTTTTTTCTTCACTTCCAGCAGTGAAGTCGCAATAAGTCCTGAAAAACATATCAAAAATGATGCTAGTGCTATAGAAATCATTAACATAACATTTCTTCGCTTTTCAGACTGAAGATTTCTCTGTACAATATTTTTTATTGCTTTTTTATTCCCTGATTTTCTCATTTTCACCAACTCCAGTTTTCAAAAATTTTCCATCTTCAATCCTCACTATTCGTTGTGCTAAATCTGCAATGTGCTCATTATGAGTAATCATCACAACACTTTGCTCAAATTTTCTACTCGTACTTTGAATCAATTCCAGTACATCCCGACTCGTCTTGCTGTCAAGATTTCCTGTAGGTTCATCCGCAAGTATAATTGCCGGCTTCGTAATCAAGGCTCTTGCAATCGCAACACGCTGCTGCTGTCCGCCAGATAACATATTCGGCATACTTTTCAGTTTCTCCTTTAAACCGAGCATATTAATAATTTCGTTCAAAAATATCTGATCAACTTCCTGCCCATCTAATTCAATTGGCAAAACTATATTCTCATAAACATTTAACATGGGGAGTAAGTTATAGTTTTGAAAAATAAAGCCTATATTCCTTCTTCGAAAGATTGTGAGCTGCTCATCATTTAAGTCTGACAATTTTTTTCCTTGGATTTTAATTTCCCCATAGGTAGGTACATCCAATCCTCCCAACATATTCAATAAGGTAGATTTACCACTTCCTGATGTACCAACAATAGCTACAAATTCTCCCTTTTCAACACTAAAATCTACTCCATCCAATGCCTTTGTTATATTAGGTTCCTTTCCATAATATTTTTTTATATTTCTTGCTTCCAATACTTTCATAATTATTTCTCCTTTTAAATCTTTTTTTAATTCATATCTATCTATATATCAATGAAAGGCTACTCGATTTTGTTTTCTCGAATAGCCTTCCATATTTTTGTATGTATTACTTAGTTGTATTTAAAAAAGCGCCGCCACCGATACAATCATTTTCACATTTCTTACGAACGATATCGCAGTCTGGCCATTCATAAATGTCAACTTCTTCTTTTAATAACTCTTCATTTTCAGTTACTTCGATTCTCTTTTCTTCCATGACAACCATCCTCCTATTTAATAATCCGGATTCAGAAAAGATCCGCCACCAAAGCAGTCATTTTTACAATGATTCTGGATTTCTCCACAGCCTGCTGCATAAACATTGATTTCTTCTTTTGATAATTCCTGAGCTTCTTTTTCTTTTAATTCGTTCATAGTCTACTGTCTCCTTTCCGAAATTACTCCTCTTCTGTAATTAAAGCTAATACCCCAAAACAATCTGTTACGCAATTATACCTTGTCACACCACAGTCATTCGTATAAATACTTACTTCCTCTTTGCTAAGTTCTGAGGATTTTCTTTCTGCATTGAATTCTTCCATAGAACTCACCTCCTTATGCCTATATTTATACGCTTGCACACACCTTTTATCTATATTTCTTGTTTAAATTGCTCTTTTTTCTTCCTAGTTGGCTTCTCCCTCCCATTTTCTCTTTACCTTCTCCATATACTCAATATAGATTTCTAAATTTTTCTTTCTGTTTTCTTTAGCATCATAGTAAAACAGCACATAATTTAATACTGCTTTTAAGAAAATGCACCGGTAATCATAAGGTTCTTCTGATGCCATACAACGTCCACCACATATATAGCGGTAATCACATATCCTCCAGCTTAAATTCTTTTTCTGGACGAAGCTTGTCGTTTGCACTGATCGCACAAAAATCACAATTCATATTACATTTCCTGGTTACCATCAAATATACCGTATTGATTTTCTCATGATTCTTCTCTATTTCTTTTACAAATTCAGTTTGCTGCTCCCATACAGGGAATAACTTTTCCTGAAACTCTGGTTTATCTAAATTGTCTGCAAATCTTTTACTTACCCCCAGGCAGACTTTTCCTACCGGATCAATTAAAGCCACTTTTTCTCCCTCAGTTATCTTAATAAACTCATTCATCTTACTTTCCATGACGTAAATATCTCCTTTCATATTCTTGTTTCAGCTTTTCAAGCTGTTTTTCAGTTAAGTTTGTTTGAATCAGATGGTACATCCACTTCGTCACTTCACAATTCACTTTTATAGGTTGATATACATTTTGGTGAATTTCATAATTTGCCACCTGACAGCCTCTTGTTTTACAATGTCTAATGTATTGACATTTTTTACACATTGTATCCTCTTGATCCTCTAGGTAAATAATCTCTCGAATCCTCGGAACATCCAACCCGGCTTCTACAGAACCGATTTTAAATTCTGGAAGTTCCGCACAAGTATAAATCCCACCATCCGTTGTTACATAGCAAGTTGTCAAACCTGCCTTACATGCGTAAAATGGACATGGAATCAGGAAAGATTTCAGATATTGTTCCCAAAGATTCCAAAAGATTACTTCTTGATTTTTTTGTATATGTGCTTTATATAAACCAAATACCTTCTCTATCTGTTCTCGTAATCCCTGTATCTGCTCATCACTCCAGGAGCAATAATAATCAATTCCCGACTCTAATTTTTTAATTCCTAAATCAAGCAAAAACTGGAAACTTTCTGCATAATATTGATAGTTATTACTTGTCACAACACTGGCTACCGAAATCTGATTTCCTGTTTCCTGCTCATATTTTCTCAATAACGGAAGGTTCTTCATAATTTTTTCAAAGCTTCCGGTTCCTGCATAATCTCTCCTGTTCAAATTCTGAACATACTCAGGACCATCTAAACTCACCTTCACCTCAAATGTATTTTCCACAAAAAAATCAATTACTTCATCTGTAACTAACGTTCCATTTATCGTAGTACTGAACTTGCATATTAAGTTTGTTTCCTGGCATTTTTTCTTCGCATAATCTACCACATCTTTCATCAGATTAAATGCCATAAGGGGTTCCCCTCCAATAAAGTAAACCATAAGTGTCCGATCATGCTGTTTATTTGCTTCATGCACAGCAATATCGATTGCCTTTTGAGCCGTTTCTAAACTCATGTATGTATTTTTCTTCTCGCCCAGATAGCAGTAAGTACAATTCAAATTGCACTTATTTATGATCTCTAATGACAATGTATACATTTTCCTGCCTCCTAAACTGTAAATTGGTTCAAATTTCTATTTGTTTTCTTCTGGAAATCCAATCTTTCCACCATATTAAATAAGGGATATCGCAAAATAATTTCTGTCTTCGGATTTTCCATGGCATATACCCTGATTCTCTCTTTATACTCACATATTTCCTGATAATTGTTGTGATCAATAAATAGCACCGGATTGCCTGCTCCTTTCTTTGGAACCGGCAGGACATCCCTTCATAAAGTAATAACCTGCCAATTCTCAACATTGAACTATTTTGCTATTTTTTTACACAGCCCGGTTGCAAATTGTTGCAGGGATCCGTCTGTTTTCCTGTCTCTGATACCGTTCACAATACTGTTGTATTTTTACTGCCAGCATCGTCTTTCTGGTTCCCGTATCATCTGTGTGGATTGCCTGACAAACGGCTTTCCATTCCCCAACAATATAAACACGCTGTTTTGCCCTGGTGATTCCCGTATAAAAGATGTTCCGCTTCAGCATGGTATAAAAAGCTTTTAACCACGGAATGATGACCACCTGGCACTCGCTTCCTTGGCTTTTGTGTATGGTTATGGCGTTTGCATGTTCAATCATTTCCACCTGCTCTGCCTCATACTTCACCCTGCGGCCATCTGTAAATACGATTTGAACCAAAGGGTTATTGTCCTCATCTTCAGCAATCTGTACCAATGTACCCAAATCTCCGTTACTGGCAAACTCTGTATTCTTGTTTTGAAGGATTCTGTCACCTTCCCGAAATATCTCACCGCCAAGATGAAGCTCCCTTTTTCCGGATACAGGGGGATTTACCTCGTCCTGCAGACTGCGGTTCAGTTCCAAGACACCGGCTGCACTTCTCACTTTATATGGAGAGAGTATCTGTACTTGCTCCATACCATACATCTGAATTTCCTTGAGATAGATATTTTTAACAATTTGTGCCGCCGCATCTGCTCCTGAACATTCGACCATCTGGAAATCATCCCCCCATTGCAGGTTTGTCTTTCCTTCATTGATAAGTTGAGCATTTATGGGGATGTTGCTGTCCTTCCCCTGGCGATATACCAGATTTAAAACAGTAACCGGTATTTTCCCGCACAAGATAAGCTGCCGGAACACATCTCCTGCTCCTACAGAAGGAAGCTGGTGGACATCTCCTACCAAAAGCACTCTGGCTCCTGCTTTTACCTTGTAAAAAAATTCATAGGCAAGGTGCATATCTACCATAGATACCTCATCCACATTAATAAAATCTGCGGACAATTCATCTATAAGTGCTTCATAATCACCATCACCAAAAAGCCCCAGTGCCATGTGCATCGTAGTTGCATCTCCACTTCCGGTACTCTCTGCCATTCGCCTTGCGGCACGTCCAGTCGGTGCCATCAGTTTTACTTCATTCCCGCATTTTTTCTGATAGATATACAAGATGATCTTCAAAACCGTTGTTTTTCCGGTTCCAGGTCCTCCAGTAATAATGCTGATCGGGTTTGCAAAAACCATACGTACTGCTTCTTTCTGCTGTTCGGATAATGTTATGTTTAAATCCTCCTGCGCTTCCTCCAGTTCCTTTTCAATCGTAAGAACTGGAATTCGCTCATGCAATTTTCTTGCAATCATAGAGGCTGTATCCTCTTCTTCCTGATGCTGTTGGGTAATGTAAACCCTATTCTCTTCTACCACGATACTGTCCTGCATGACCAGACGATATAACACTTTTAAAATCTCTGTTTCCGTCACCGGCTGAAGATCCGGTTCTTTATTCAGAACCTTCAATGCATCTTTTACCAGAATTTCCTGCTCCAGATATAAATGTCCGTTCTGCTTCATGGCTTCCCGCAGCACATAGCTGACGCATCCGGAAATACGCATAGGATCATTTGTTGCAGCACAGCACTGCCTTGCAATGGCATCCACAGTGAGAAAACCAAACCCTTTGACTGAGCAGAGTATATAAGGCTGCTTCCGAATGATTTCTACGGATTGATCCCGAAACTTCTGAAGAATCATATTTGCTTTTTTAGGCGTAACATGAAACGGTGATAAAAAAGTCATCAATTCCCGGAATACTTTGTTTTTTCCAAAAGAATCCACAATACGGTCCAGTTTTTTCTGAGATATCCCCTGAATCTTTAATAATTCCTGTGGATACTTTTCCATTACCTCCAAGGTATCCAGACCAAAACGATTGACAATCCGTTCTGCCGTTTTGGGACCAATTCCTTTTAAAGAACCACAAGAAAGGTATCCTAAGATACCTTCCCTTGTTCTAGGTACAACTTCCAAAAAAGTTTCTACCTTGTATTGTGTTCCATGGGAATTTGTCTCCCACTCGCCTTCCATTTCTATTTCGATTTCATCCGTAAGAGGCAGGTCATATCCTTTTGCAGTAAACGCAATGATTTTTTTGTCTGCCCAAAATTTATCTCTGGCAGAAAGAGGAACCTCATGATCCAGCGTGGAAAATAATGCAACCGTATATCCGTTTTCCTCATTTTGAAAAATCTTACGTATATATTTGCACCTCATCGTCTATACTCCTCCAGTTCTCTACTTTCATCAATTCGCCTGGTTTCATCTTGGAATCATACCAATAAACGTCCTTTCCTTTCTCGAATGCTGTCTGAATCTCTCTTCTCATTCCTTCGCTAATGCAGGAGCCACAAATAATTAATACTTCACATAAATCCAGCATCAAAGCTCCAATCTGCATTGCAGTCTCACGCTCTTCTGGGATACGGTCATCCAACATTAACGGAAGATGAGCATGTGAAGCAAAAGTACGGCAATGATACAGCCTTTTCATTTGCATGAGATAGTATTTTGCCAATTCCATATTATGCTGCACTCCCTCTGGATTCGGGGCAGACAGCGGAGAACAGATATATGCCTTTTTTCCTTGTAACATTATGCAACCTCCTTTTTAATCCGGAAAATCCTGCTTTCTGTAGTGCTTGTGTATTCTTCGTAGATATCCGGATGCTGATTTTTCAGTTTCTCCATATTTTCTTTTCCAATCTGGGTGCGTATCGTAGGATTATAAGTAATCTGGTAACGGAAACTCCCATCCTCGATCACTGCCTTACACCCTTGTCCAAGAAGCTCGACAAACGGTACGCTCAATGCACGTTGTTCCGCTTCAATCTCCTTTTTTCTTTTTTCCAATTGGGATTTTTCTTCAGATAATTTGAGATATTTTTCAAGACTGCGTGATTCCAAGCTAGATATGCTGATTTCAGGAATTGATTTGTCTGCGTAACCATTATATTTCCGGATACTAGCCAAAATGAGATCTGGCTTTCCGGAATACGGTGGTTCTATTTTCTTCTCCACATATTCTTCCCAGAAGTATTTCTCCTGGTCAATGAGTTCTTCTTCCTCCATTCTATCCCGTTCCAGACACCGATAAATAAATTCATTTTCATTGTTTCCATAAAGGCAAGCAATATATGCCTTATTCATATTCATGACTGCAAGATAATGACGAACCTGCAAAACATAGTTTTCAGGAATCCCATCATCTGCCCATTTGTCTTTTGCATTGTAATTACAGGTTTTACATTCCAAAATCCCAATGCTGCCATCTGGAAAACGGATAAAGTAATCCACATCCGCTAACATAAACGGATATAGCGGATGCCGGAACATTTTTCGTACAGGGAAAACTTCAAGTCCAGTCTTCTTGGCAAAAATCATGGCAACCAAATCTTCCAGGCGGTGTCCCACTTCTTTCGCTACCCAGTTTTCTTCCTCTTCTTCGATTACTGGCGTAACACCAATTTTATCGAAATACAAATCCCTGATTGTCGCAAATGGGGATAAACCCATGATTGCCGCTGCATCGCTTCCGCCAATACCAAGACGCCGGTAATCCAACCAATCTTCCCGGCTCAAATCTGCTGTATCTACAAGAACTTCCGGCTGATAATTTAATGCTGTATTCATCTCATTTCCTCCTTATAATTTAATCGTTCCATATACATCAAACCCTTTCCAGTCAAAGGCCAGTGTTTTTGCAATATCTTCTTCCAATTTTAAAATCCGTGGTGCAGAAAATCCTTCACAAGCAGCAAAGAATGCAGCTTCGTGCATGGCAAAATAAAGATCATGAGCTGTGCATGGTTCTTCCCCATATTGTCCCACAAAAAGCTCTACTACTTCGTTTCGGATTTTCTGATTGATTTTGAGTTCCTTCATAATCAGATGCAGACAGTTTACAGGGTTTTGGATATCTATATCCATCAAACCAACAATTCCTTTAACTGCTTCCTGATAACGGGAAAATATTTTGTCCAGATTATTCCGGAAATCCTGTAAGGTTGCCCCTCTATCATGTGACAGTTTGATAGGACTGCCCAGGCTAATGACACGATTACTGGTTTGTGAGAGCATCATGGGATACAGATTCACACCACTTACTGCTACATCAGAAGTAGTCAGGCGCAGTGCAGGAGCAAGGCTCTTATCCTCAATTCCATGATCCTCCAAAGCCTGGTGATAAGTATCCAAAAGTTCCTGATTTCCTCCTAAAGTCCACATAGCAGACACGATGGAATGGTCAAAACTTCCAGATCCCTCCAGATACGTACTTCCCTTAAAATGTGCTTTCAGATAATCACTTGTCATATTGAAGATTGTCTGCATATCCAGTACACAGTAATCGTGATCATCACCGCCATGTACTGCAGATACTTTTCCATCTGCCACCTTGATTAAGGCATCTCCTTTCGCTACCTGAAGACAGTAGTTTACTATCTTTGCATAAGTAGCTTTCTCCAGTTTCTTTAATCCTGTTCCATTAATGCCGGCTCTTTTCAGAATTGTATGGATAGCACAGTCACGAACCGGATAAAAATCCTTGTTCACTTTTAATACCAACTGGGTATTCTTTTCTGTATCCTCTACTATTCCTTCCAATTCTTTTTCACAGGCTTCTTCAATGGTTTCTGCCTCCTTTTCCAATGGAACCAGTTTTAGCATCCTGGTAGGCTTTCGAATCCACTTGGACTGCTTTGCCCTCTCAGCCAGAAATTCCAGCATCTCCGTTGTGCTTGCAAATGTAGTGCAAAACTCATCTGCATAAATCTTTGTTTCTTTCATGTGTGTACCACCTTTCTTAAATTTATTTATCCATAAACAGCCAAAGCTGATTGTGGCAATTCTGCCTTTCATTTGGGCATAAAAAAAGAATGAAAAGAGAAGTATTCCTTCGCTATCCATTCTCATATCCCTGATAATATTACCGAAAAAACAAAAGTGCCGCTATTGCCCCATAAGGACAGATAGTGACACTTTATACAATCATAAACAACTTATGCGGAATAAGCAGCCTTACTGCTCTCCTTGAGTCTTCGGATTTATACAAATCCAAAACTCCCCCTATGGGTACGCATAAAATTAACTATAGCAGTATAGTAGCACATGATATAGTATATGTCAATCTTCATGCACAATATATTGTATGTTCTTAAATACTATGCTTTGCATATATGACTCCAATTAAAATATTGAAATATCACGTATCCCACCTCTCTTTTTCAAGTTTATAGAAAAATTTTTAATAAAAAGTACATAATCTGTTCAATCTGAAAAAATCTCAGTTAATTACTTAATGAAATTGTTAAGACAAAACCAAGTCTTACGCTATTGTACCTTGATAATTTTATACCTTATCAGGAAATGTATATAGGTGCTGCAGATAGTGTCGCATAAATGCACGCCTGCAGCTTGATGATTACATAGTAACACCTCATACGTGCATGAAACATGGCATAGGAAACGGTTTCCTGATATGTCTACTCTTTCATTAATCTAATTTATAGAGGTGATTATATTGAGTGAAACAGACAATCTCTTTAAAGCATACTCCGTTCAGGAGATAGCATCCATGCTCGGCATTGGAAAAACAAAAACCAGGGAACTTCTTGACAGTGGAATTCTTCCAGTTACAAAAGTTGGGCGGCAATATTTTACTTCACCAGCTTCTATTCAGGAGTTTCTCAAGAAAAACATAGGAAAGCAAATATTCTTTTAGGCCCTTTAGAAAGTTATTGTCAATCAGGCTTGGCTATATTAAAATAGACCTTATACCTGATTTGGCATGAATATCTCATTAAAGAAAGGGAACTATTCATGGCGAGAACAACGAAAGGTACACAACAAAAAAGAAGATCCAAAGGGGATGGATCACTATTTCCAAATAAGAGAGGAGGATGGACTGCCCGATATAGAAAAAAAGGGCTACCGGACAAGGAGTTTAATGCTCCTACCAAAGGAGAAGCGAAAGCATTATTAGATGACTGGAAGATAAAAGTCGCAATACAAGACGCAATTACTTCAAACATCAAAGTACAGGACTATGCGAACAAATACTTATTCCGCAAAAGTCTCATGGTTGAAGCTGGCAAATTCAAACAAACCAGTCTGGACCGATTAGAAAAAACATACGAAAATCATTTAAAAGATACTGATGCTTTTAGCAAAACATTTTCTAATCTGACTGCTGATGATATTACAGCAACGATTAATGCCAAAAAGGAAATCCTGAGTTATTCATCATTAAAGAAAATTTACTTATTTTGGTCTGCAATGATTAAAACAGCAATTTCTCTCGGCGAACTGCCAAAAAACTTTTCTGATATTTTAAATCGGGTGATAATGCCGGAAGAATCCGTTCTTCCTGTAGAAACAAAGGAAATCTCAATCATCCCACCAGAACATGAGCAGATCATAAAAGAAATTGCAATGGAACCCAGTCCAAATAAAAATGAACGCTATTTGTATAGATATGGTCCTGCCATTGTATTCCTTTTAAACACAGGTTTACGTGGTGGTGAATTGCTTGCATTAGGTCAATCTTCTATCGTGCCCTTTTTAGGACGGCGTGGCATTAAAATCACACATACTCTTAGCAGGGTTAAAAACAGAGAGGCCGGTTCCAAAAAAAAGACTAAAATGATTTTGACTCCTCCAAAATACCCAAATAGTTTACGGACTATTCCATTAAACAAGGAAGCTGAATTTTCACTATCATGTATGATGGAGCTATACGATAAAAATCGGGTTTTTCCAGATTTGATATTATCTACGCAAAATGGTGTCAGCCCTACAATCCAAAATTTAGCCAATACGCTAAAGAAAATTTGTAAGCGTGCTGAGATTCCAGAATATAATCTTCATGCACTACGGCACACTTTTGCAACAAATCTGATCCGACAGACTCACAATATGGGAGAAATAAAGGAAGCTGCTGAAATCATTGGCGATAACTATGAGGTGATCATGCGTACTTATGTTCATACAGACAGTGAACGTAAGGTAAGTTTAATTGATGCTATGATTGCATAAATCTTCCGCTTAACAGAGGTAATGGTTGTCTACAGTATGATGGCACAGGCTGTAACAAGCAAAATTCTTCCACCTTATCGTCCACCTTACGAAACGATTTTACTTGATTTTATAAGGTTTTTAACGGTTTTTGGCGGACATATCTATAAATATTAAAGCATGAAAACTTATATTTTAGAATTAATTTTTTAAAAAAGGGAATTGGATTATGGAAAAAAGGACTTGTAGAAAAAATTGTGAACTTTTTCTTTCCTATAATTTTGCCACCTTATTTTTTTAGACAGAATTATAGGATTTTGAAAAAAGAAAAAGCCTCGAAAACCTTGATTTTCTGGGCTTTTTAAGAGGCGCAGACCGGATTTGAACCGGTGAATACTGGTGTTGCAGACCATTGCCTTACCACTTGGCTACTGCGCCATATTTAGTTATTTTGCACAATTATTGGGTTTGTAGCTCCCCCTGTTGGACTCGAACCAACGACACTGCGGTTAACAGCCGCATGCTCTACCGACTGAGCTAAGGAGGATTACTTAAATATTTAATTAAGGTTTGTACCTTAAAAACTACATACATGCTTGTTGATCGTTAATCAAACTCTTTGAATCAATTCTTAACCTGCGTTTCTTGGTCAAGCCCTCACCCGATTAGTAACAGTCAGCTCCATGTGTTACCACACTTCCACCTCTGCCCTATCTACCTCG
>NZ_RCXU01000025.1:0-55352 GCF_004167315.1 Blautia sp. aa_0143 | reverse complement strand
TTTGTTTACATCCGCCAAGATGCAACTCAATCATACCTTGAGGTTCTTTTTTATTCAATTGGCGCTTTTAATGAATTACAGGAATGCTCCTTTTCCATGTCCTGTTACAGGTACGATTACCTCACTATCAACCAACAGTTTTATTAACTTGGAAGCTCTTGATGGCTTTAATCCAGTAATTTCTTCAACTATCGTTCTTCCGAAACAATTTTCTTTTCCACATTTTGAAAATATTTCTACTGTATGATTTATTGTTTTTTCTGAAATCGTATCTGAGAAAGAAAGTAATTTATTTCGAATGTCCACTTTTGTGCTTTCAATGTCCACTTCTCCACTCTTAATGTCCACTTTTACTCTTTCAATGTCCACTTCTGCAAACCTTCCACTAATGTGCATCGTACGATTATGAAGTTCATTCTTCTCATCCAACAATAAATTTCTTAAAAACAATTCCAAATACTCGGTTGTTTCATGAACACCATTTTTCAAATCGTTATAATTGGCCCTGACAAGTGCATTTTCTTTCCAGTGGACAAATTCTCTGCTCTCGTTACTAATACGTATTCTTTTCCCTTTAATAGTTTTTTGCATACAACTGATTTACCCGAACCAGCATTTCCCTGTATTGATACTAATTTTTCTCGTGCTGCCTGTATTGTTTCTATAATTTCTGACCTGTCAATTTCATATTCACCGTTAATAAGCTCTTCAATATTTTCAAGTTCAATTTCTTTACTTACTTCAATCGCATGCAAAAACTTCTTAATGTTTTCCTTACGAGGCTGTTCTTCTATCACCCCCAGCTTATCCATTATCTTGGAAAAATCCGATGATAGCGTATTATGTAGTGTTCTTTCGCCGCTCGACATAAGGGACTTCGCATACTCATTATATGCGTATAAAATATCCTCAATAATCTGAGTCATTTGCTTCTGTTCCTCATGCCCTATACGCAGCTCTCTATTCTGCTCAAAAAAGCCCAGAATGATATCTTGGATTTCTTCCTCTGAAAAAATATGATCCTTATATTTATCCCCCATATCAGTTTTAAATCTATCAAGACAAACCTGAACTAAAGGATCATCTGAATCCCAATTATTGATATCAATTTCTTTTCTTTTTATCTTGTCCTTAATAATTAATATCCAGCTTCTTCCCGCTTCTTCTAAAGTGACAAAAGAGCTAATCAATCCAATTGCTGATACCAAATCCATTTACTAATCATCTCCTCGTCTAATCTATAAATGCTGATTCAAAACTAGCTTCTGTTCAAACCCATTTTTGTATATGTATAGTAACCTACGCCTATCAAATACCGGATTTGTGTCATGTATTATGCTATGATGATTTGGACACACAATAAGCTGTTTACTCGCATCATTATTAAGGCTTGATACAAAATAATCGATGTGATTGCCTCCACAATATGTGAGCCAAACTCCTCACCAATCAATTGACCACAGATTTGGCATCTGTAACCATATAAAAGCTTTAAATTGTCTCAAATCTTCTTGTTAAGCTTTCTAATCTTTACAATCCTCTCTATTTCAAGAATTGTGGATGTTGAGTCCTCTACATCATAGTTAAATTCTGCTTCCATGATTCGTTCTTTCTGACCAGAAACTGTCTGCCTTAAAGAAACAATATCATCCGCAACAATGGTCTCTAATACGTAAGAATCATCATATTCTGTTGTATATATTGCAAGGTATTCCTTACACTCTTCAGGCAACCTTATCATTGTTCTGTCACCTGGTTCACGCATTTCTCGTGTGGTCTTTATAAACTGATAGCTCTTTGAAAAGTATGTCTGCAACGCCTTTGCAAGTTCACCATTCTTAGAATATCGTATTTGCAATGTGTCCTTTTTTCTCTTAAATTTTGGATCAAAATTCACATTTCTAATCTGAGCCTTATAAGATTTTCCATTCAGATAAAGCGTGATATCTTTAGACTCACCTCTATTTAAAAAACGCCCCATTACCTGCCCAAATATAACCTGATTGTCAAAGGGCAAAGTGAGCCCTTCCTGCAACAAAGACCAGTCTACTTCTTTTTTATAGACGTAATTTTCAGTTGTCATCAAGGCTCACCTCTATTTATTATCATTCATTACATGTTTTAATGTTTCATAATCTTCAAAACTTCTATCTTCGCATATTCTCAAAAAAATAATCCTATTAAGAATTCTCTGAACAACAATATTCAATGTATTTATATTAATTGATGGATTATTTTTCATTATGCTGTTTCCAAATACTAATCTCCATTCCTTAATCTGCTTTAAAAAATACTCATCAAACGGTTCTCTTCTATAAGGTCCTAAAAGCAACGCGAACTTCTTTTCAAATTCTCCCGTGATAACAGCTTCTTTTGAAAGCATTCCATATATTTCATTAAACTTTTCAACATATTCTGTATAATTATAATGCGCGATAAGAGCTACACCTATATCATCATCTTCAACTGGTCTTACACTACAATCATAAATATACAAATCTGTAAAATTTGTTAAAACAGAAATTTTTAGATTACCACTCCATCCGTATCTTCTTAACTGAAAAGCTGGAAGAATGTCTGATGTGATATCCACGGCTGGTTTCTTCGTCTCTAAATAAAACAATAATTCTGTACCTATTCTAAATGCGTAATCTGGTTTTTTATTTTTACTTTCCCCATCTTCTTCAACAGTTACATTAGCCTCATGCGTAACCTCTCTCAAATGTTGAGGCAAACCATTTTCATTAAGCACATCCCAACCTAATAATTGAAAAAGGAATTCACAAAATCAACTCTAACCTGAGTTTCATTATATGACTTCTGTTTATATTGTTCTAAATTAGCACTATATAGATCAACTTTATTTTGCAAAAGTCTGATTTTTTCTTCCTGACCATGGTTTATTATTTCTAAAAAACCTGCATTCATATAAAATCTGCCTCCTTCTTGACATAATCCAAGTGCACAATAATTTATACCAGTATTCGATACCCAGACATAATTTTCTCATAACAAATGTCCCAAAAACAGGACTTCACGTACTTTCCCGACTTGATTCTTTTATCAACAGGTTTTTGCGCATTTACTGGAATTGCCCATGATCGCCCAAATTTTATAACCCCCGGAATCATTCCTTCATTGCATATAGTTTGAAGTCTTCTCTCTGACAATCCCCACTTTGTGGCTGCTTCTTTTACAGTCATAAATTCCATAAATTTTCTCTCCATTTTTGTTCTATAAAGTGCCAAAATACTCCTCCTATATGATAAGCGGTCAAGCGCCGAATATCAATTATTTTCAATATTATTTATCCGCGAACAATCTATACTCTACCGCGTACAAATTTATATAAAAAATACCTTTTAGCAAGCAGATGTATTTTCTCGCTAAAAGGTACTTCGCCCTTGTGCATATATTCAATTTATTTTTTCATGCACATTTTTATTCATTAAATTTCTATGATATGTTTCCTTAAAAATAGCTCTCAAACCCGCTTAAACTGGGCATTTCTTAGAGAGTAAGCATACCGTCTCCACATGGACTCCTTGCGGAAACATATCAGTAGTAGAAACCCGCACCAGTTCATAATCCTCCGCACACAGCACCTTCAGATCCCTCGCCAGTGTCGCACTGTCACAGCTCACATACACAACCCTCTCCGGCTTCATTTTAAGGATCGTATTCAGAAGTACCTCATCACAGCCCTTCCGTGGCGGGTCTACCACGATAACGTCTGCATAAACGCCATTCTTCTCATACTCTCTCGGCAGCACTTCCTCTGCTTTTCCGACAAAAAACTCTACATTCTCAATGCCATTGAGCTTCGCATTCTCTCTTGCATTGTCAATGGCCTGTGGTACGATCTCCACGCCGCGGACGAATTTTGCTTTCTGGGCCAGGAACAGGGAGATAGTTCCGATTCCGCAGTACAGATCCCAGACAGTTTCATTTCCCGTAAGGCCGGCGTACTCCAGAGCCTTTCCATACAGTTTTTCGGTCTGGATGGGATTGACCTGGAAAAAGGACAGGGGAGAGATCTGATAGGAAATATCTCCGATGCTGTCCGTTATATAGGACTGTCCCCAAAGGAGGCGAAGCTGATCACCCAGGATCACATTGTTCCGTTTTTTATTAACATTGATGGTAATGCTGGTCATTTCCGGAATTTCACAGAGTGATTCCACAAGAGCCTTTTCTGCAGGGATCTTATCTCCGTTTAAGATCAGACAGACCATCATCTCATCTGTATGGAAGCCGTAACGAATCATAATATGACGTACAAGACCTTTTCCCGTGGCCTCATCGTAGGGCTGTACATGATATTTTTCCATGTGTCCGATCACACGGTCCAAAACCTCTTTATTCTGTTTCACTCCCAGAATACATTCTCGGTTATCAATGATGGAGTGGGTTCTTCCTGCATAAAAGCCTGTGATGATCTTTCCGTCTTTATTTTTTCCTACCGGAAACTGTGCCTTGTTTCGATAATGATAGGGGTCTTCCATCCCCATAATCGTTTCCATATCAAGATTCTGAAAACCTCCGATTCTTTCCAGATGTCCACGAACCTTTTTCTCTTTAAATTTCAGCTGCTGCTCGTAGGATAATGCCTGAAGCTGGCATCCTCCGCACTGGCGGGCAATGGAGCAGGCAGGTTTCACACGGTATGGAGACGGTGTGATCACCTCCATCAGGCGGCCATAGCCATAGTTCTTTTTTGCCTTGATGATCTTGGCTTTGATCCGGTCTCCGATCACGGCGTCTTTCACAAAAACGGTGAAGCCATCGGCTTTCCCGATACCTTCACCGTCAACTCCGCAATCCTCTATATCTAAAGTGAGTATATCGTTTTTACGGAATTCCATGTATTAAATATCTCCTGTTCTTCTTAAATTGGACTCAAAAAGCCGGTTGAAACCAAGCCATTCTTTTTTGCCTTTGTCTGCGTGGAAAATTTCTGTCAGTGTCTCCATCCTTGCATCTGTATTGTCTGCCAGATTCAGGGCAACTGCCTCTGCAAGTGCCGGCTTCTTGGGAGAACCGTACTCCAGCTCACCATGATGTGCAAGAATACAGTGGATCACCTGATTTTCAAGCTTCTCCGGAAAATCCGGAATCTCTTTTGCAAGATCATGTACCATCTGTGCCCCGATCACAATATGTCCAAGAAGCTGTCCCTCATCTGTATAATCATTCATCGGAAAAGCAGAAAGCTCCTTCGTTTTGCCCACATCATGAAGAAGTGCGGTTGTGATCAGAAGATCTCGGTTCAATAGCGGATATGCATTCGCCATATAATCGCAGAGACGGGTCACTCCAAGAGTGTGCTCCATCAGTCCGCCGATAAAGCCGTGATGTACGGTCTTGGCTGCAGAATGTCCCTCAAATATCTTCATAAATTCCTGATCTTCTACAAAAAGCTTCTTCAGAAGCTGGGAAAGATAGGGATTCTTCACACTGTTGATAAGCTCTCGCAGCTGGCTCTGCATATCATCCACACTGTTCTCACTGGTAGGAAGATAATCTGCCGGATCATACTCCCCTTCTCCTGCCTTGCGTGCTCTCTTGATATTCAGCTGCATGGCGCCTGCAAAGCTTGTCACATCTCCCATGATCTCAATGTAATCCAACGCATCAAACTCATCAATTCCCAGAGAATTGGGATCCCAGATCTTACCATCGATCACACCTGTTTTATCCTGAAGGATCAGATTCTCATAGGGCTTACCATTCTTCGTTGTAGCTGCCTGTTTCTGTTTGCAGAGATAGATCCCGTTTACTCTGTCTCCCTCATGTAATTCATTTAAAAAACGCATAAAATTCTTGCCTTTCTGTTCTTTTTACTTTCAAAGCAGACATACTCACGAACACATCCGCTTCACACTTTGCATTCATAGCCAGACTTTCTTTATGATCTTTGGCCGCATCCCGGTCCAGGCTTTCTGGCATTTCTGCACAGTTTCCACTTACTTCCGGGCTTTATTCAGTATCATAACACATTTTACTTTCCTTTGCTATGGAAATCATGTAAAATAGGAAACGAAGTGTTTTTTTGCATATCCTGTGTTACGCAGAAAAGCACAGAAGTAACAGAAGTAACAAAAAGGAGTAACTATAGCAACAATGAACAAAAAAGCATACAAAGCACTTGAATACTATAAAATCATAGATCTGCTCACAGACAAGGCATCCTCCCCCATGGGAAAGGATCTCTGTCGGAAGCTTACCCCTTCCACAGACATTGAAGAGATCCGGTCCATGCAGCTGCAGACACACGATGCCCTTGCACGCCTGTTCAAAAAAGGCGGCATTTCCTTCGGCAGCGTCAAGGACATCCGCGGCACATTAAAACGTCTTACTGTTGGCAGCGCCCTGAATGCACCGGAGCTGCTTTCTGTCTGCAGTCTTCTTGAGAATACCGGTCGTGTAAAGGCCTATTCCAGAAGTGACCGTGATGACGGAATGACCGATTCCCTTGACGGAATGTTTGCGGCACTGGAACCTCTGACACCCCTCAGCACAGAGATCCGCCGCTGTATCCTTTCTGAGGATGAGATCAGCGACGATGCCAGCAGCACGCTTCGCCAGATCCGCCGCAGCATCAAAGCCACCAACGACCGGATACACACCCAGCTTTCTTCTCTGGTTGCAGGAAGTGCCAGGAATTATCTTCAGGATTCCGTTATCACCATGCGCGACGGTCGCTACTGTATCCCGGTAAAAGCTGAATATAAAGGCCAGGTTCCCGGTATGATCCACGACCAGTCCGCCACAGGTTCCACTCTTTTCATTGAGCCTATGGCTGTTGTCAAGCTGAACAACGACATCCGCGAGCTGGAGCTGAAAGAGCAGAAAGAGATCGAAGTGATCCTTGCATCCTTAAGCCAGCAGGTAGCTGCTGAGCTGGAGGCTATTCACGCAGATCTTTCCATCATGGTACAGCTGGACTTTATTTTTGCCCGTGCCGCACTTGCCATGGACATGAACGCCAGTGAACCTGTTTTCAACACAGAAGGCCGGATCCGGCTTCGCCAGGCCCGTCATCCACTGATCGATAAGAAAAAAGCCGTTCCTATTGACATCCGTCTCGGGGATGATTTTGACCTCCTGGTTGTCACCGGACCAAACACCGGTGGTAAAACTGTTTCTCTGAAAACCGTAGGTCTTCTTACCATGATGGGACAGTCGGGTCTCCATATCCCGGCGCTGGATCGTTCCGAACTTGCACTTTTCCGCGAGGTTTATGCTGATATCGGAGATGAGCAGAGCATTGAACAGTCCTTAAGTACCTTCTCCTCTCATATGACAAACGTGGTTTCCTTCCTGAAATCCGCAGATCAGGATTCCCTGGTCCTCTTCGATGAGCTTGGTGCAGGTACGGACCCTACAGAGGGTGCCGCTCTTGCCATTGCGATCCTGTCACATCTTCACGAGCAGGGTATCCGTACCATGGCAACCACCCATTACAGCGAACTGAAGATCTATGCCCTCTCCACTCCAGGTGTGGAAAATGCCTGCTGTGAATTCGATGTGGAAACCTTACGTCCGACCTACCGCCTTCTGATCGGTGTTCCGGGAAAAAGTAACGCATTTGCCATTTCTTCCAAGCTGGGGCTTCCGGATTTCATCATCGACAAAGCAAAGGAACAGATCAGCGAGCAGGATGAATCTTTTGAAGATGTTCTGACATCCCTGGAGCAGAGCCGTGTCACCATCGAAAACGAGCGTGCTGAAATTGCCCGTTACAAAGAGCAGGTAGAAGAGCTGAAAAAATCCCTTCAGGAAAAAGAAGAAAAACTGGATGAACGTAAAGAGCGGATTCTCAGAGAAGCCAATGAACAGGCACATGCGATTCTCCGCGATACCAAGGAATACGCAGATCAGACCATGAAGCTTTTCCATAAATTCCAGAAGGATCACATAGATACCGCTTCCGTGGAAAAAGAACGCCAGAACCTGAAAAAACGTATGTCAAAAGCCGAAAATGGAATGTCTTCCAGACAGCAGAAGCAAAAGCCAAAGAAACAGCTGAAGCCATCCGATCTTTCTCTTGGCGATACCGTAAAGGTGCTCAGCCTGAATCTGAAAGGAACAGTTTCCAGTCATCCGGATTCCAGAGGATATCTCTTTGTGCAGATGGGTATCATCCGTTCCAAGGTTCATATCTCCGATCTGGAGCTTGTGGACGAGCCGGTGATCACCACTCCGTCCATGCAGCGTACCGGCGCCGGAAAGATCCGTATGTCCAAGGCAGCCAGCATTTCCACAGAGATCAATCTTCTGGGAAAAACCGTAGATGAGGCAGTTGCAGAGCTGGATAAATATCTGGATGACGCCTATATCGCACACATGAAATCCGTCCGTATCGTTCACGGAAAAGGTACCGGTGCCCTCCGCAAAGGTGTCCACAATTACCTGAAGCGTCAAAAGCACGTAGCTTCCTTCCGTCTCGGCGAATTCGGAGAAGGCGATGCCGGCGTGACCATTGTAGAATTCAAGAAATAAAAAGGAGCTGAAGCCATGGCTACAAAACAGAAAATCCTCATTGTTGACGATGACAACAACATTGCAGAGCTGGTTGCTCTCTATCTCACAAAAGAATGCTTTGAGACTAAGATCGTAAATGACGGCGAGGAAGCCCTGAAGCAGTTCCATATTTTTCATCCGGATCTGATCCTTCTGGATCTCATGCTTCCGGGCATTGACGGATACCAGGTATGCCGTGAGATCCGTCACACCTCCGATATACCGATCATTATGCTTTCCGCCAAGGGAGAAACCTTTGACAAAGTCCTGGGACTGGAACTTGGAGCAGATGATTACATCATCAAGCCTTTTGACTCCAAAGAGCTGGTGGCACGTGTCCGTGCGGTACTGCGCAGATTTCATGTAAAATCTCCGTCTGCCGCGCCAAAGGAAAAATGTGTTTCCTATCCGGATCTGGTGATCAACCTGACCAACTATTCTGTAACTTATATGGGACACCAGATCGATATGCCGCCAAAGGAGCTGGAGCTTCTCTATTTCCTGGCAGCTTCTCCCAATCAGGTTTTCACAAGAGAACAGCTTCTGGATCACATCTGGGGCTATGAATACATTGGCGATACCAGAACCGTAGACGTTCACATCAAACGTCTACGTGAGAAGATCAAGGATAACCCAAACTGGGCTCTTTCCACAGTCTGGGGAATCGGTTACAAATTTGAGGTAAAGGATTCATGAAACAGCATCTTTATACTAAACTGCTGATCCTGTACTTTATGCTGGGCGGAATCTGCTTTCTGCTGCTTTCCTCCGGTGGCTCCTACCTGGTAGAAAAAAGGCTGGAGCGCTCTACCGGAGAGTCCCTTTACCGCACTGCCAGCCAGCTGGTTTCCAAAAATGAACTTCGTCAGGCTGTAAAAAACCCCAAAAACGAATCCCTCACCCTGGCTCTTTCCTCTGCAGCAGCCTTTCAAAATGCAGATTTCTGGGTTATGGATACAGATGGGAACGTTCTGATAAACACAAACCAGCAGTCCTCTGATTCCGGTGATATCACCGTCAGGAACTTCCGACCGGAAGATTACGAAGATACCTGCTATTCCTCCGGTACGTTTTACGGGACATTAAAAACCCCACAGCTAAGCACAGTCGTTCCCATAAAAGATACGGATCTGGTGACTGGTTATCTGGTGATCCACTACCCTATGAAAAACCTCTACGAAAGCCGCAGCAATATCGTAGAGGTTATGATCCTGATCTTTATTGTGATCTATGCACTTTTTTTCAGTTTTCTTCTGATCTATTTTTACAGGGTCCACAAACCTCTGAAAGAAATCTTAAAGGGTGCCCTGGAATTTGCCAACGGAAATCTTACCTACACGATCCCAGTAGATTCTGAAGATGAGATGGGATATCTTTCCCACTCCCTGAATTACATGGCAGACAAGCTGAACAAAAACGGAGAGTATCAACGACAATTCATTTCCAATGTGTCCCATGATTTCCGCTCGCCTCTGACCTCCATCAAAGGCTATGTGGAAGCCATGCTGGACGGTACCATCCCACCGGAAATGCAGGAACGTTATCTGAAAGTCATTGCTTTTGAATCCACCCGTCTGGAGAAGCTTACTCGAAGTCTCCTTACCTTAAACGAACTGGATGTCAAAAAGCGTATGATGCATATGCGGCGTTTTGATATCAATGAAACAATCCGTACCACAGCCGCCACCTTTGAGGGAACCTGTTCGGAACGAAACATCCGTCTGGAGCTCCTCCTTGCGGGAAAAGAGCTTTTTGTCCGTGCAGATATGGAACAGATCCAGCAGGTACTATACAATTTATTGGACAATGCAGTAAAATTCAGCAACGACAATTCTTCTATCACACTGGAAACCACAGTCAATCATGGCAAGGTTTTTGTCTCAGTCAAAGACCATGGAAGCGGAATTCCAAAGGAAAGTCTTTCCAGGATCTGGGATCGTTTCTATAAGATCGATGCCTCCCGTGGAAAAGACCGCAAGGGTACCGGGCTTGGCCTTGCCATTGTAAAAGAGATCATCAACGCTCATAAGCAGAATATCAATGTGATCAGCACCGTAGGTGTTGGAACAGAATTTATCTTTACACTGGAAAAAGCAAAATAAAACATCAAAAAACCTCTGATCCGGAAGGCTGTAAAAGAAATATCTCTCAATATCTCCTACAGTATTTCCGGATCAGAGGTTTTTATTTACTCTTTGCAGGCTTATTTCCAGTCGTAATTTCTCAGATGGCCTTCCAGATTCATATGCGTAAAATTATGCTGTCGCAGCGCCTCATAAAGCACAATGGCAACTGAATTGCTTAAATTCAGGGAACGGATATCTCCGATCATCGGGATCCGCACGCAGGTTTCCTGATTGTTTACCAGGATATCCTCCGGGATTCCCGCACTCTCCTTGCCAAACATAATGAAACAGTCATCCTCATACTGCACATCTGTATAAGTCTGAGGTGCCTTGGTGGTTGCGTAATAAATCTTTGCTCCCGGATTCTTTTTGAGAAAATCCTCATAGTCCAGATATCTGGTCACATCCAGATGTTCCCAATAATCCATACCTGCACGCTTGATGGCCTTTTCATTCAGGCGAAAACCAAGCGGTTCGATCAGATGCAGCCTGGTTCCTGTTGCCACACAGGTTCTTCCGATATTTCCTGTATTTGCCGGAATTTCCGGCTCATGGAGCACAATGTTCAAAACTCCCATTTATTTTTCCTCTTTTCTACATAGCATTAAATATACAAAATATGCATTCGCAATCCGCTTCGCTGCTTGCTCATGAGATCAAAAAGCCAAGCTTTTTGGTCTCATCTTCTGCCGGGCGTTCCAGATATCTGGCATTTCCGCCGCTGTAAAGAAGCCTGTTATTTCCGGAATCGGTCTGCCCGATCACTGCTGCCATGATCCCCTCTCGCCGCAACTGCTGCACAAACGCATCACCGCCATGGATTCCCATAAGAATACTTCCGCCGGAAAGCAGCTTGTACGGATTCACATCAAAGATCTCACAGATCTCTATGGTTTCCTGTCGGATGGGCACACTTCGAAGATCTGCACTAAGACCTACTCCGGATGCCTCCGCCATTTTCCAGAGGGCAGCAAGAAAGCCGCCTTCTCCCATCCGATATCGGGCACTGGCTCCGGATTCTTCCGCCATTTTCCAAATTTTATCATTCTCTGTTCCTGTTCCGTAAACCTCAGGAAGCTTTACAGCATCCTCGAGAAACCGTTCTGCAAAAAACTCCCGCAGCCTGTCATAATAATTCTTTGTGATCCATGCAGTTCCTTCTGCTGCCACAGGGCCTGCCACGATCAGCTCGTCTCCCGGCATAAGCCGTCCGTCTATCTCTGCCTGAAGCGCCTCCAGTGCTTTTTTTCCAAGTTTCATAACTGCCGCCTTAATAAAGGATAAGCGAAAGCACTGTCGGAACTACCATTGCCAGTACCAGAATAACTGCGATGATCGCTGTGATCACTTTTCTTTTTTTCGGATCAAACATTCCCATAATTATCATTCACCTCATCTGTAATATCCGTTAATTGCGCATTGTTGGTCAAAGGATCCCTGTCTGTATAATCAAAAAGAAGCTTCTTTCCATCCCGGAACACCTCGATATGGGCGGTTTTCGGGATTTTTTTCGCTTTCCGGTAATCCCAGATCAGCCGCTCATACGGCTTCTGGTCTGAAGCAAAGGATGGCCTGCTCTTTAAATTCTCTCGAAGATAAAGATCCAGGAGCATTACATCGGAAAGTGCTTCCGACGGGATCTCTTTCTGTTCTCCGGCAAACTCCATAAGGATCTCATAGCGCCTCATCCTGGAATGAGAGATCTCCGAGTATCCTTTTTTCTCATAAAATCTGCCAAGTGCCTCATACATCCGGAAAGGATCGTCAAAATACTTCTCCAGAAATACAAGGGTATTTTTGAACTGCCCACTATTATAATACACTTCCACCATACTTTCCACCATTTTCAGCCTTAAAATCTCCCCGTAGGTCATCCAGGCTGTGGAAAGTACCTCATAGGGTTCCCGATCCTTGTAAAGAATCTGATATTCCCCTGTCATTTCCATCATGTGTGAACCCTTCAGCACCTTCAGAAAACCAAGCTGAAACTGTTCCGGACGCAGTGCGTAAACATCGCAGAAGGACTTGTGGAAGCTGTCGTATCCCTCATAGGGAAGTCCTGCGATCAGATCCAGATGCTGGTGGATATTTCCAAAGCTGTGGATCTGCTCTACAATCCCTTTCAGCTTTTCAAAATCCATGGTTCTCCGAATGGCTTTGATGGTCTGAGGATTGGTGGACTGTACACCAATCTCCAGCTGGATCAGTCCCGGACGCATGGTTTTCATCAGCGCCAGCTCCTCCGCACGGAGAAGATCTGCTGAAATCTCAAAATGAAAATTGGTGATTCCGTTATCATTCTCCGTAATATACCTCCAGATCTCCATGGCATGGTCATGCTTGCAGTTGAAGGTACGATCCACAAATTTGACCTGAGGAACTTTATTATCAATAAAAAACTGCAATTCCTTTTTTACAAGCTCAATATCACGGAACCGAAGCTTCTTATCTATGGAAGAAAGGCAGTAACTGCAGGAAAAGGGGCATCCCCTGCTGCTCTCATAATAAATAATGCGGTTTTTAAACTCTGTAAGATTGCTGTATGCAAACGGAACTTTACTTAAATCCATCAATTCCCGCCAGCCCGTGTGTACAATATCCCTGCCTTTGTTTTCATCACGAAAAGCCACTCCGCGGATCCCGCTCAAAGTTTCCGGTTTTCTTTCTATATAATAACCTGCCAGTTCATGGAAGGTTTCCTCTCCTTCTCCCACCATCACTCCAAAAAACGCAGGATTCTTTTTCAGAAATTCCACCGCATCGTAGGATACCTCCGGGCCTCCTGCCCAAAACTCCACCTGTGGAAGGATTTTCTTAAGATCCGGCACCAGCTCCCTGACAAAAGAAATATTCCAGATATAGCAGGAAAAGCAGACCACATCCGGTTGCTCCAGATAAATATCTTTTAAAATGTCATCCCTGATCTGATTGATCGTATACTCTTTGACCACAACCCTGGAGCTGTATTCTCCGGAACAGGATTTCAGGTTATATACCGCAAGATTGGAATGGATATATTTTGCATTGCATGCTGCAAGTAAGATTTTCAAATTTTATATTCTCCTAACTTCTGTCGGATAATTTCTTTCCCCGGCAGTTTTCATTATTTCTCTGTTGATCCTTTTCGCTTTATGATTATAACGTTCCCGCCACCGGATGTAAATAGAAAAACAGGGGTTACTGTTCACTGGTAATATTCCGCGAGGTGTTTTTTGTGAGCGAAGGTCACAGAAAACCCGAGACATACCGCGCGAATTTATGCGATCAGCATAAATTCTGTGCATCGCGAAGCGTGTTGCTGAGAACGGAGTGAACAGTAACAAACAGGGATTTCCCTCCTGCCGCAAAAATGCCGTTTTTGTTGTATTTCCATCCAAACAGCGTTAAAATGAGTACTATATATTTTTATAAAGGAGTAATCTTTTTATGGATCGAAACAGCTGTCTGAATTATTTTCAGGCGTTTCCCTTCTGGGAACATATGACGGAAGAAGATCGGAATTTTCTTCTTGATAACATTCGCGAGCTTCATTACCCGGCAGGTGCTGCCATACAGTCTGAAGAGCGCCAGTGCCTAGGAACTCTTTTTCTTCTGAAGGGAGTTCTCCGTGTTTATCTACTGTCCGCTCAGGGAAAAGAGGCAACCCTGTACCGTTTAAAGGACAGTGACATCTGCACTCTTTCCGCCTCCTGCATGCTTTCTGCCATTACATTTGATGTACAGATCGATGCAGAAACAGATTGTGATCTGCTTCTGCTTCCGGCAGTTCCTTTTTCCCGGCTGATGAAAAACAATATCTATCTGGAAAATTTCATCTACAAACGGACAACTGAACATTTCTCAGATGTGATCGCAGGAATCGAACGGACATTTTTTATGACTCTGACTCAGAGAATCGCAGCCTTTCTTCTGGATGAAGCTGCAGATACCGGTTCCGATGAGCTCACTCTCACACAGGAAGCCATCGCCCGCTCCATCGGGAGTGCCAGAGAAGCTGTCAGCCGCAGCCTTAAAAAAATGAATAAAGACGGCTCTATCCAGATCTCACGGGGATCGATCCGCATTCTGGATAAAAGACGTCTTTATGAAATGATGAATACTTTTTAATTTGAAGATGTTTTAGGTGCCGGCTGCAAGATCCACCAGAACAGCATCGGCATAATAGTCATTACCGGCCACATATAACGGATCATCCCATTTACAGGAGACACAAGACATATCAGTATATTCAGCACAGGTATGGCAAAGATCAGGAGTTTTTTCCATTGCTTCTTCACCAGAAGATATCCCATCAGCAACAGAGTAAGCCAGGTATACGTTCCTGCACTTAAGATAAGTCCCAGCCCAGGTGCACGCATCCATAATTCATCATAAAGCCTGAATAGATACTGGATCTTTTTTGGGCCCACATAGCTGACATCGATCCCGGATTTTTTCTGATACAGTTTATCTATGTAAAACCGGTACACGCCCTGCTGTCCTCTTCCCATATGGAACGGATCATTATAGCTGTAGGTGTTATTCAATGTCGCCTGGACATATACTCCCGGATGACGACGGAACATGGCAAACCAGGCTTTAAAATAATCTTTCATGTATCCATCCAATTTAGGATCATTATCATCATCTCTGAACCTAAATGTAATTTTCACAGGATCCGACAGTTCCGGATTATACTTCTCGGCAAGAACATCATAATCCAGGATCCTGTTTATCGCTTTCTTCTCACTTGCGGTTACATCATCCGGATATTCTCTCAGATATCGGGCAGTCTGCTGAAACGGTACCGAAAGCATTTCACATCGGGATCCAGGTGCCACGCCAAGGGCAGGTGCTGCCCCCTTTTCTACGCCCAGATAGCAGGCAAAAACACAGACAGCCACAATAAATGCATATTTCCTCGCACCCTTTACCAGGAAGAAAAACAAAAGGATCAAAGAAGGCAGGACCAGATGAATGCCATTATTTCGGGTAAGACAAACACTGATTCCCAGAAGAAATAAATATACTGCCTTTCTCTTGGAAAAGGAATGACAAATATCTATATACACTGCAAAATACAAAGTAATGACTGCCGTATACAATCCGTCTTTGATCACTGCCTGGGCATAGCTTCCAAATATGGGAACAAATGCAAACAGCAGAACAGTACCAAAAAGTATCCATTTTGGAGCCTTCCATCTGTACAGATAGCGGACTACCGCACTGTAACACCAGATTTCCACAGAAGTAAACACAATGACGATCAAAAATACTCCAAAATTATAACACCAGATAGTTTTTCCAAGTGTCAGCAGTCCACCCATGATCATCGTCAGGACCCATGGATGATGATTGTCCAGCGGCATAGCTCCCAAAAATACATCCAGCTGCCGAAATCCATCTGCCGGGATCGAACCTGGGAGAAATGCCAGGATAAACGGTGTCCATCCAATGATCATAGATATCTTTGCCAGGCGGAACCACATTACTTCTTCCTCTCTGGCCGGGATACGCCCACAGGCCTTTCGGAAAAACTCCATCTCAGGAATCCTC
This sequence comes from Blautia sp. aa_0143, assembly GCF_004167315.1. Lineage (NCBI taxonomy): Bacteria > Bacillati > Bacillota > Clostridia > Lachnospirales > Lachnospiraceae > Blautia > Blautia sp. aa_0143. Next base: position 39,165 of record NZ_RCXU01000025.1, on the reverse strand, counting down.
CAAAAATAAGTGATTCCCATATCACAGATAATATAAAATCCTATAAAACATCCGGCTGAGATCAGGATCTGTTTCTTTGCGCCAAACAGAAAATCCCAGTTTCCATTTGTAAAATAAGAAGTTCCAAGAAGCATTCCCGCCGAAAAGATCACTGCCAAAACATGTGCCTGCCAGTTTCTGTATTTCCGGTAGCCCTCCCATCCTTTCACGTATAAAATAAGAAGCAGGATCCATGCAAGCAAGCTCGTGCATCCCAATCCATTATAAACATCGCTCATTTTCTCTACAGAAGTATTTCCATCCATTGGAAGGCCCGTAAAAGAAAAGGCCAGCGCTGTGATCATTGCCGCGATCACAGGCACTGCATTCTTTTTTATTATTTTCTCATCCATATTTTTATTAACCCTTGTCTAAAATTTTCAGTAAACCAACAATGCTCCGGAAACCATTTCGGTTCCCAGAGCTGTATCTGTTTTTTCTGTTTTCTGTTTTGGTTACTGAAGCGCTGCCTCAAGCTCTGTCTTTGATGTCAGTCCCACAAAACGTGCGGTCTCTTTTCCTTCTTTGAATACCAGCAGTGTGGGGATACTCATGATCTTGTACTGCTGTGCCAGTGATGGCTCTTTGTCTACGTCAACCTTGCCAACCTCATATCCGGCTTCTGCAAGCTCTTCCACGACCGGAGCCTGACGTCTGCATGGTCCGCACCAGGTTGCCCAAAAATCTACCAGTACCGGCTTTTCTGCCTTTAATACCTCAGTTTCAAAATTGTCTGTTGTAAAAACTTTTGCCATGATAAAATTCCTCCTTGATCCTGTATTTATTTTTAGTATCAGCTTATGCTTACGCCTTCAGAAGCTTCCGCACATACTGACAGGCGGAAAGTCCTGCCTGGGCACCGTCATGAACAGCTTTTGCCACCTGGAGAAGTCCACCGGTGCAATCACCTGCTGCATACAGTCCCGGAACTGTAGTCTCCATCTCTTCATTGACCCGGATATTTCCTTTTTCATTCAATTCCGCTCCGATCTGGCGGGCCATCTCCGAGCTTCCGGCTGTACCAAGTGCTACAAAGACTCCCTCTGCCGGCACAAAAGAATCTGCTCCGGTACCTGCTTCCTGCATGGACACATCACTTTTCAGGCGGATGCCGGAAACACGCTCATCCCCTTCGATCGCCTGGATCTTCATGGTGTTAACCGGAAGCGGATTTTCTCTTGAAAATTCCGGTTTCTTTCCATCTGTAAAGATCGTCACACGGGAAGCGGTATGAGAAAGTTCTTCTGCTTCATGAAGAGCAAAATCACTGTTTCCAAGCACTGCCACTTCTTTTCCTCTGTAAAAAAATGCGTCACATACTGCGCAGTAGCTGACACCTTTTCCCTCAAATTCCTTTACTCCCGGAATCCTGGCAGAAGCTCTCCTGCTTCCGGTTGCCAGGATCACGCTGCGTGCCTCAAAATCTCCTGCGGTAGTTTTCACCTCAAAAGTATCAAAACCACCCATTCCCACAACCTGGGCATCCAAGATCCGTACTCCAAGTGCTCTTGCCTGGGCAAGACCTCTTTCGAAAAGTTCTCTGCCGGACAGCGGCTGCTCCAGTCCGTAATAGTTCTCGATCTTCTCCGCTTTTTCCAGTGAACCGATTCCTGTATTTATGATCAGCGGATCCATATTTCCTCTTGCCGCATAAAGTGCTGCCGAGATCCCGGCCGGACCTGCTCCTATGATAATGATATTCTCCATTTCAGACACCTGCTTTCTTCTTCGTTTGGATCTGTTCTATAATATACGCTTCGCATTGGTCTGTTTCTGTGATCAGGTCACTTTTCCTTCACAGAAGTCATTATATCACATTCCCCCAAAATTACACCTTTTTTTCAATAGCTTTTATTTGCGTCTGTTTCTCTTCTATGCTATTATTATAACGACTTTAAACCAATTAAATGAATCAAGATGATACCCCTGCGGGATCATAAATATCTGCTTGACCTGTAAGGAAACAGATTCCTTATATTTATCAATAGATCATGAATCATAAAAAGGAGCCTAATCTCTATGAGAAATTTTGAATATTTTACCCCTACCCGGGTTATTTTCGGAAAAGATACACACCTTAAGATCGGCACTGTTCTAAAAGAGCAGAACTGCAGCAAAGTACTGATCCATTATGGCAGCCACAGTGCAGTAAGCTCCGGTCTGATCGATGAGATCCGATCTTCTCTGGATGAAGCTGGAATTTCCTATGTCACTCTTGGCGGTGTGGTTCCCAATCCCCGTCTCTCCAAGGTACGTGAAGGTATTGAGCTTTGCCGCAAAGAACAGGTTGATTTTCTTTTGGCTGTTGGCGGTGGCAGCGTTATTGATTCCTGCAAGGCCATCGGCTATGGACTTGCCAATCCGGATACAGATGTATGGAACTTTTTTCTCCGCACCGAAACCCCAAAAGCCTGTCTTCCTGTAGGCGTTATCCTGACGATCGCAGCTTCCGGAAGTGAAATGAGCGGATCCTGTGTGATCACCAATGAAGAGGGCTGGCTGAAACGAAGTAGTGCCCGCAACGATCTGTGCCGCCCACGTTTTGCTATTTTAAATCCCCGCCTCACCTATACCCTGCCGCAATATCAGACCGAAAGCGGCTGTGTGGATATCCTGATGCATACTATGGAACGGTACTTTGTAAATATCGAAACCATGGAGATCACCGACAGTATCAGCGAATCTCTGATGCAGACCGTGATCTATAACTCCCGGATCCTGATGAAGGAGACGGATAATTATACTGCACGGGCAGAGATCATGTGGGCCGGCAGTCTTTCCCACAATGGACTTACCGGCTGCGGAACCGGCGGTGGTGACTGGGCCTGTCACCAGCTGGAGCATGAACTGGGCGGCACCTACGATGTGGCTCACGGAGCCGGTCTTGCCGCTTTGTGGGGAAGCTGGGCACGTTACGTTTATGATGCAAATCCGGAACGCTTTGCCCAGTTTGCAGTCAATATCTTTGACATTCCCTGCAGTACCGACTTCAACAAAACTGCTCTTGCCGGCATAGAAGCCATGGAAGACTATTTCCGTTCCATCCAGATGCCTACCAGCCTTCATGAGCTTGGTCTTGATCTTACAGAAAAGGAGATTCATGATCTGGCGTTTAAATGCAGCTTTGAAGACACCCGTACCATCGGTGTGTTCAAACAGCTGAACATGAAAGATATGGAAAAAATCTATCTTGCTGCCAGATAAATCTGTAGCCATAATATTGCAGATGTTTTTTTGAAAATCAGATTTTTCAGAAAAACATCTGCTTTTTTTATTTTTTCCTTGCATTCTCTACATAAATGTGTTAAAGTAACAAAGTACTCGAAAGAGACATGTCCAGATAGCTCAGTTGGTAGAGCAGAGGACTGAAAATCCTCGTGTCGCTGGTTCGATTCCGGCTCTGGGCATTATTTTTTTACTCTGATCGCAGAATAGCCTCTGCTGGTCAGAGTTTTTTTATACAAAAAACTGCTGCAAATCCCTTGTGGAATCTACAGCAGTCTTTTTCTGATCACTGAAGCAAATAAACTTCTGTATAAAACACGCCCTTCTGCTCTGCTTCGGAGTGTGTTGCCACATATACATCAATGCAATTGGTCCGGATCGCTCCTCCGCAGTCCTCTGCAACATAAACCTGTCCATTGATCACTACTTTGGAACCGTATGGGATCTGACTCGGATCCACTGCGATCGTACGGTTGGTAGTGGCCGTTACTCCTGTGGAAGTAATTCCATTCGCCCATGGTCCGCAACAGATGCTGCACGGACAATAATGCGTGATCCGGAATGTTCCCAGTGGTTTCAGTGTCGCGTCAGAAGATACTGATACCGGCGTTCCGATCTGTACGCCAGATGCGGTACTTCCGGAACCACCTGTGGAAGTTACACCATCTACCGCATCCGCAAAAACGCCCTCCCCGGAACTCTTAGTAAGGGATCCTGCTTTTGTATTCTTTTCCTGCTCTGCCTTGGCCACTTCCGTAGCCTGATAACCTTCCAGGCAGCTGGTCGGAATATAGCCGACGTGATCTGAACCACTGTCATCTGTGTAAACGATCCTGCTCCAGATAGCATCTACCGTACCTGTTCTTTTCAGCTCATCATCCTGAAGGACCTCTCCTACAACCTCTCCGTCCTTCTTGCCGGGATAATCCAGGATATCACTGTCCTGTGCCGCTGTAACTGTATCTGTAAATTTATTTACGATCTCCGTATCACTGAGCACGCTGTCCGAAACATAACCGATGATCTTGTCCTCACCTTTCTTTTGGAAGGTCACCTTGCTCCAGCCATTGTCACAGACTGCAATTCTTTCAAGTTTCGTTCCCAGGATCACAGAACGCAGCTCTGTACCACTGTCTCCCGGATTGGACCGGATTTCCGTATTTTTCGCTGTAACATAAAGCGTATCACTCTTCGCCAAAACATTTACTGTATTTCCCGCCCCATCATCGATCTGAAACTGCTGAGGTGTTTTTTTCTCCTTTGTATATGTATCCAGTGTTGCTTCATATCCCAGTACCTCTGCTGATACGGATGCAGGGAAAAGCATAGAAGCACATAAAATAATTGCCAGAAGCTTTTTTCGCATGAAATCTTGCCTCCTTTCTTCCGGCATTCTACGGTTTGTCCCGACTATCATAGCATATCAGATCATATTTTGCAATTTCACAGGACAGTCTTCAGAAATTTTTAACAAAAAGATCATATTTTTTAACTGGTCAAATCTATCCATAACGGATACAATACTTATATGAATACAAAACACAAGAAACCAACCCTTACTAAAAAACAGCGCCACAAACTCCGTGTACAGCAGGTGCGAAGGCAGAAGATCTTTCTGACATGTCTTTTTCTGCTGATCGTGGGCTGTATCCTTCTGCGTTTTTCCAAATTTTCCGGCAGGCAGAAGGAAACCCATCAGATCAATGCAGCCTGTGAAGCTTATCGCGATGAGGTTTCCAGCGAAGCAGCACAATATGATATGTCCGACTATGTAGACCTGATCCTGGCTGTGATGATGCAGGAAAGCTCCGGACAGGGTACCGATCCCATGCAGTCCTCAGAAGGAGCCTACAACACCAGATATCCTCAGCAGCCCAATGGTATCACAGATCCTTCTTACTCTATTTCCTGTGGCATCCAGGAACTGAAATATGCTCTGGAAAAGGCCGTCTGTACCGGTCCGACTGATCTTTCCAAAATCCGTCTGGCTCTGCAGGCATACAATTTCGGAGCCGATTCCTATTTTGCTTATCTGGAAGAAAACGGTCAGACTGTGTGGACGGCCCAAAGTGCTCAGGCCTTTGCTCAGATGGCAAGCGGCGGCACACAACGTGATGAAGATGATCCCCTTCATGATCCTGCCGGTCCATGGGACTATGGTGACCAATACTATCCGGATCATGTTTTGCGCTATTACCACTTAGACAATAACTCATAAACCACCGAAATATTGTCATATACAAGTTCTATTTCAGACGTCTGGAATAAACTTTATATGTTGTGTATAATTTCAAAAAAATTCCAAAAAACATTTGACAGAATATAAAATCTATGCTAATATATGTCTTGTCGCTGAGGGAAACACTTGAAACGATAAGACATATGCGATAGTGGCGTAGTTGGTAACGCGCGACCTTGCCAAGGTCGAGACCGCGGGTTCGAGCCCCGTCTATCGCTCTTCAGAACTCTGAGTTTTTCAGAGTTCTTTTTTATTTTTAAAACTATCCTTTTTCGATCAAAAAGTCCCGGGTCTGATCTCTTTTTTCCAGAAATTCAGATTCGGGACTTTATATTTTTTATCTTTTATTTCAGCTGCATATCATGGCCAAGGCATGCATCTTTTAGTGGTGGAAAAGGCGGATTCCTGTAAATGCCATCACCATTCCATACTTATTACATGTATCGATAACTGCGTCATCACGTACAGATCCACCCGGCTCTGCAATATATTTTACACCGCTCTTATATGCGCGCTCGATATTATCACTGAATGGGAAGAATGCATCGGATCCCAGTGTCACGCCGGTAAGACCATCCAGCCATGCTCTCTTCTCTTCTTTTGTGAACACTTCCGGCTTCTCTGTGAATGTCTTTTCCCATGCACCATCTGCAAGGACATCCATATATTCCTCACCAATGTAAACATCAATGGCATTATCTCTCTCCGCACGTGTGATCGTGTCTTTAAACGGAAGCTCCAGTACTTTCGGACACTGACGGAGATACCAGTTATCTGCCTTCTGACCTGCAAGGCGTGTACAATGTACACGGGACTGCTGTCCTGCACCAACGCCGATAGCCTGTCCGTCCTTAACAAAGCATACAGAATTGGACTGTGTATATTTCAGGATGATCAGAGAAACCTTCATATCTCTCTTGGCTTCTTCCGTAAGCTCTTTATTCTCTGTTACAATATTGGAGATCAGCGCATCATCAATTGCCAGCTCCTGGCGGCCCTGCTCAAAGGTGACTCCAAATACCTGTTTGTGCTCCAAAGGTTCTGGAACATAGTTTTCATCGATCTGGATCACATTGTAATTGCCTTTTTTCTTCTGCTTCAGAATTTCAAGAGCCTCCTCTGTATATCCTGGTGCGATCACACCATCAGAAACCTCTCTCTTGATCAGCATTGCGGTATCTTTGTCGCAGACATCAGAAAGAGAAATAAAATCACCAAATGATGACATACGATCTGCACCTCTTGCTCTTGCATACGCACATGCAAGCGGGGAAAAATTCTTCCAGTCCATATCATCTACCCAGTAGATCTTTGCCAGTGTCTCATTCAGCGGAAGTCCGATGGAAGCACCTGCCGGAGATACATGCTTAAATGAAGTTGCTGCCGGAAGTCCGGTTGCTTTCTTAAGGTCACGTACCAGCTGCCAGCCATTAAAGGCATCCAGGAAGTTGATGTATCCTGGTCTTCCGGAGAGTACCTGGATCGGAAGCTCACTTCCATCTGCCATATAGATCTTTGATGGTTTCTGATTTGGGTTACATCCGTATTTTAACTGTAATTCTTTCATGAAAAAGCTCCTCCGTTCTCTGTGATATCCCTATTTTCTTATTTATTCTTGTTTACGATCCTGGATTCATATTTTCCTGTCTCAATGTCAATAAAACGAACAAAGAGAGAAACTTTATTATCCTGGTTCAGGCTCTTCCAGAGGAGATCCGTAAACTCATCAATATCGCTTGGGATCTCTACCAGCTTCGGCTCTCCCTCGAAACTTGGAAGTGGATTTCCATCGCATTTATAAGTATGGATAAAACGTCCCTGTCCTGCCGCCGCATTCTCATAGGCAAATGTATAACGAAGACAGGAATCCGGATTTCCGTTATTGCTCTTTAAAATAGACATCGCATAATTGAATTTACCGTCTTCAACATGAAGAACACCTGAAATACGAGGTGTATAGTTCGGCGCATCCGGCTCAAACTCTCTGCTGCGGAGAGACTGTTCAAAGGTGAGCTGTCTGTCCATTCCCTCATAGATCGTATCTGTCTGATCACCGTTTGTTACGATGGTCTTATTTCCAAGGACACGTACCGGTGCATAAATGATCAGGCTCGGGTCTGTAAGCTTGGACGGATCAAAAGCCTGTGTACGGATTCCTTCCCCATCCTCAACAAAAATACGGTTTCTGCTGTTCTCGCTTCTTCCCATAATAAAATATGCAGTAACTGCATGTTTCCCGTCAGCGGAACGTCCGATCACAATTCCTCTTCCCGGATAGGAATTTTCTTTCAGTTCTTTTTCAAGTGAAAATGTCGTCATTTTTCACAGTCCTCCTTGTCTAATGTAAGGCCCGGGGCTTATCCCAGGATATGAACGGTAACAAAAAACCGCCTGGACACCCCTTATCAGGCTGCCCAGGCGGTCGGCTTCTCACTTCACTGCACTCCCTGTAGGTAATCCTACTTTCCGCCAGTCATGCAGCTTCTGCTGTTATACTACAATACTTCTTCTTAATTTTCAAGCCCCTATTTTCAGAAATTATTTTTCCAGACTTCTTGTTGCTCACAAAATAAACAGTAACACTTTATTTCCCCTGTAATGCATAATCTGTCTGGATCTGTGCTGCAATGTCTGATTTCATCTGGATCCATGCATCGGGATTTTCCACGTAATACTTCGGACAGTCTTTACCTGTGACATCATAATGACGGATCACCTGATCCGAAGTCAGTCCAAAGCGTGTACAAAGCCACGCTGTCAGCTTTACCGCTGAATCATAGGTTGCTGTATTAAACTGCCCTGTTTCATCCGGATGGCAGCATTCAATGGATATGGTATCTACATTTCTGGAATTTGTGGCATAGGATATTTCCGAAGTGGGAATACATTGTACCACTTCTCCCTCCAACCCTACCACAAAATGACTGCTGACTTTGTTGTCCTGCGTTGTCGCAAGATTTTCAAAATAATTCCGGTTGGATACGGCAGTAGATCCCGGATTGGCCGTATAATGAATGGCTATATAATTTACCTGTTCGATAGAAATCTGTGGTCTGGAATAGGAATTCGGTGTCAGAAGCTCCACATCAATAAAAGGTGCTCCTTCTGCCTGCCATTGTTCCGGTCCGCCATTTCCGCTGGCATTCCCGGATATTTCTTCCTGTCCGGACTGAGTTTCACTCTGTTCCATGCGCATCTCAAAAAATGCGTATCCTAACGCACACGCAGCAAAAGCAACGATCACAATGATACATATCAGCACAATCCTCTGCAGGATCTTGATCGGGTTCTTTTTTCTCAAAGACTTCTTTTTTCTTCTGGAAGACCCGGAGGAAGTTTTCTTTACGGAAACAGGCCGCCCGCTATGGGACGGCCTGGGTGACTTTTTACCGGTCTTACCTTTTTTTCCTTTATTATTCATCTACACTGTAGTTTGGAGCCTCTTTTGTGATATGGATGTCATGTGGATGTGACTCCTTGAGAGATGCAGCGGAGATCTTAATGAATCTGCCTGTTGTTTTCAGCTTCTCAATGTTCTCTGCTCCGCAGTAACCCATACCGGATCTTAAACCGCCAATTAACTGGAATACGGTATCCTCAACGTGTCCTTTGTATGCAACACGTCCTTCAACACCTTCTGGAACAAGCTTCTTGGCGTTCTCCTGGAAGTAACGATCCTTGCTGCCGTTCTCCATAGCTGCAATAGATCCCATTCCACGGTATACTTTATATTTTCTTCCCTGATAGAGCTCGAATGTTCCCGGGCTCTCATCGCATCCAGCAAACATGCTGCCCATCATGCAGACATTGGCGCCTGCCGCGATAGCCTTGGTGATGTCTCCGGAATACTTGATTCCACCATCTGCGATGATCGGGATTCCGTAGCTGTTGGCTACTTCATAGCAATCCATAACAGCAGTAACCTGCGGTACACCGATACCTGCAACAACACGTGTGGTACAGATAGATCCAGGTCCGATACCAACTTTAACTGCATCTACACCAGCTTCGATCAGTGCCTTGGTAGCTGCTCCTGTTGCAACGTTACCTGCGATAACCTGAAGTTCCGGATATGCAGCCTTGATCTCGCGGACTGCTTTTAAGATATTCTCAGAATGACCATGTGCGGAATCAATTACGATTACATCCACATTCGCTTTCACAAGTGCATCTACACGTGCAAGTACATTGGCTGTGATACCAACTGCCGCACCACAGAGAAGACGTCCCTGTGCATCCTTGGCTGCAAGCGGATATTTGATCTGTTTCTCGATATCCTTGATGGTAATGAGTCCTTTTAAATTAAAGTCGTCATCTACAATGGGTAATTTCTCCTTACGGGATTTCGCAAGGATCTTCTTGGCATCCTCAAGTGTGATTCCTTCCTTGGCTGTGATCAGTCCTTCAGAAGTCATGCACTCCTTGATCTTTCTGCTGAAATCTGTCTCAAATTTAAGATCACGGTTTGTGATAATACCTACAAGCTTTCTGCCTTCTGTGATCGGAACACCGGAAATACGGTATTTCGCCATCAGATCATTGGCATCTTTCAGTGTATGCTCCGGTGAAAGATAAAATGGATCTGTAATAACACCGTTCTCAGAACGTTTAACCTTATCAACCTCTTCTGCCTGTGCTTCGATGGACATATTCTTGTGGATGATACCGATACCACCCTGTCTGGCCATGGCAATTGCCATTCTGTGCTCTGTAACTGTGTCCATTCCCGCACTCATCATGGGGATATTCAGCTTTACTTTCTTGGTTAAATACGTTGAAACATCTACCTGATTCGGAATCACTTTAGAATAAGCCGGAACCAGAAGGACGTCATCAAACGTAATGCCTTCACCAATAATAGTACCCATTGCATTTCCTCCCTTGTGTAAGATATTTTAAATTTGTGAACTAGTGTAACAAAAAACAAGATTCATGTCAATCCAAAAAAACTTTACTTGGTGCAGAATTTTTCATGGTATTTGCAAGTGCGTCATCCAGTTCCAGGATCACTTTGCAGGTTTCTCCACTGTCTCTTATGATCATTGCATAGCGTTTATGATCCTCAATTCCTGATGAAAAATCATACTCTTTCATCTTCTGATTGCCATTATAATAGTCCATTCTGTGGGACTTTAATGGTGCCACAAGGTCTGCCTCCGCAAGCTGGAGCGATTTCACTCTTTTCCTTTTTGATTTTGACATGATCATATCAATGTCCAGTTCTCCGTTAACAAACAGATACTCGTACTCCAGATCTGTCTTCGGTATTACAAAATAACATGCAATACCAAGTGCAATAGCCGGTACCAGCAAAAGTACATTCAGCACAAGGCCTCCCAGGACCATGATCACCGTCAGCGCTATCAGACCGTATTTCACAACCAGATCTTTCGCTGTCTGCTTCTTTTTTACCAGAAGCTCTGAATATAAGTCACTCATTTGTTTCTTCCTTTCGTAATTTACTGACTTTTTGATTATAACACAAAAAGAGAGCCGCGTCTATGGCGCAGGCCCTCTCATTTTGTGAATTAATTATTTCACCTGCTCAGCTGATAATTACATCATTCCCATTCCCGGGTTTGCAGCCGGAGCCGGAGTATCTTCTTTGATTGTGGAAACTACAGCCTCTGTTGTAAGGAGTGTAGATGCAACACTTGTAGCATTCTGAAGAGCACTTCTTGTAACCTTAGCCGGATCAAGGATTCCGTTCTCAACCATGTTTACGTATTTCTCATTGAGAGCATCGAAGCCTGTACCGATCTCAGACTCTCTTACTTTGTTGATAATAACAGCGCCTTCCAGTCCTGCGTTTGCAGCGATGTGGAACAGCGGAGCCTCAAGAGCTTTCAGGATCACATAAGCACCTGTCTTCTCATCTCCTTCAAGTGTTGTTGCAAGTTTTGCAACCTCTTTGGAAGCATGGATGTAAGCAGATCCGCCACCTGCGATGATACCTTCCTCAACAGCTGCTCTTGTTGCTGCAAGAGCATCCTCAAGACGAAGTTTTGCTTCTTTCATCTCTGTCTCAGTAGCAGCACCTACACGGATAACAGCTACGCCGCCAGCCAGTTTTGCAAGTCTCTCCTGAAGTTTCTCTTTATCAAACTCGGATTTTGTCTCCTCGATCTGCGCACGGATCTGTGCAACACGTTTTGCAATGGCATCTTTGTCACCGAGACCATCAACGATAACTGTGTTCTCTTTTGCAACTTTAACAGATTTTGCACGTCCAAGCTGCTCCATCTTAGCTTCTTTCAGGTCAAGACCAAGCTCATCGGAGATCACCTGTCCGCCTGTCAGGATCGCGATATCCTGAAGCATCTCTTTTCTTCTGTCACCATAGCCAGGAGCTTTTACAGCTACTACCTGGAAGGTTCCTCTCAGTTTGTTGACGATCAGAGTTGTAAGGGCCTCACCCTCAACATCCTCAGCGATGATGAGAAGTTTCGCACCGGCCTGAACAACCTGCTCAAGAAGTGGAAGGATCTCCTGGATATTGCTGATCTTCTTGTCTGTGATCAGGATGTACGGATCATCAAGAGTTGCCTCCATTTTCTCCATATCTGTGGACATGTATGCGGAAATATATCCACGGTCAAACTGCATACCTTCTACAAGGTCAAGCTCTGTATGCATGGTCTTGGACTCCTCAACAGTGATAACACCGTCTTTGGAAACTTTCTCCATAGCATCAGCAACAAGCTGTCCAACCTGCTCATCACTTGCAGAGATTGCTGCTACGTTAGCGATCTGCTCTTTGCCGTTGATTGCCTGGCTCATGTTCTTGATCGCTTCTACTGCAACATCTGTTGCTTTTTTCATACCTTTTCTGAGGATGATCGGGTTGGCACCTGCTGCCAGGTTCTTCATTCCCTCATGAACCATTGCCTGAGCAAGTACAGTCGCTGTTGTAGTACCATCACCTGCTACATCGTTTGTCTTGGATGCAACTTCCTTGATGATCTGAGCACCCATGTTCTCGAATCCGTCCTCAAGCTCGATCTCTTTTGCGATGGAAACACCATCGTTTGTGATAAGCGGAGCACCGAAAGATTTGTCAAGTACTACGTTTCTTCCTTTCGGTCCAAGTGTTACTCTTACTGTATCTGCAAGTTTATTTACACCAGCTTCAAGTGCTGCTCTTGCTTCTGCGCCATATTTAATTTCTTTTGCCATGATAAAATGACCTCCTATTTATATTGATATACGATAAGATGTTTATATTATTTAATAACTGCCAGGATATCTTCCTGTTTTACAATGATGTAATCCGTACCATCCATCTTAACTTCTGTTCCTGCATATTTGGAGTAAATAACAGTGTTTCCGACTTCTACTTCCATCTTTACTTCTTTGCCATTTACAACTCCGCCAGGACCAACTGCGATAACTTCTGCCTGCTGTGGTTTCTCCTGTGCCTGTCCCGGAAGTACGATTCCGGATGCTGTTGTCTCTTCTGCTTCAACCTGTTTTAATACTACTCTGTCGCCTAAAGGTACTAACTTCATGATCTATGTTCCTCCTTTATAAGTTTCATCTTCGTCTGCTAGCACTCACTTTATACGAGTGCTAATCACTATGGCTATATTAGTGAATTTCACATATTTTCGCAACCCTTTTAAGATATGGTTTTTCTATATTATTCTGGTTTTATCTCTTTTATGCTCTTGTTTTCTCTTGTTTTCTTAATTTCATTATTTATTTTAATTTTATGAAACAGACAAAAAAGAGACTCCCACGCTAGCGGGAAGTCTCTTTTGTCACGTTCTTTATCTTATATCAAGCATCTGACAGTGCTGATCACATTATGCCTTCTTGCTTCTCTGTGCTTTTATCTCCTCAAGCTCATCAAAGATCACTTCATTAAGAACTTTAATGTAAGTTCCCTTCATACCGGATGAACGGGATTCGATCACACCTGCACTCTCGAATTTACGCAGTGCATTTACGATCACGGATCTGGTGATACCTACACGGTCAGCGATCTTGCTGGCAACCAGGATACCCTCATCCCCATCCAGCTCATCAAAAATATGGATGATCGCCTCAAGTTCTGAGAAGGACAGTGTACTGAATGCCGATTTAACGATCTGCTGTTTTCTGTCTTCTTCTGCGTTCTCGTCATGAACCGCACGCATCATTTCCAGGCCAACAACTGTTGTACCATACTCGCTGACGATAATATCCTCAATATCATAGGGATGATCATTGCGGTACATGAATAACGTTCCCAGTCTCTCACCTGCAATATCGATCGGATTCACGATTCCCTGATAATTTCCGGGTACATGCTCAAAGCCAAGTGTCTGGAGATTGACATTCTCCTTTGTGGAAAGAACACCAAGAAATCTCTCATTCAATAACGGGTCGATATGTCCGCCGATCTTGTCATCGATCAGCTCTGTGATCTCATCCACACCCGGGCAGATACTGACTCCCAGAACCTTACCTTTCTTACTGAGTACCAGGATATTGGAACTTAAGGTTTCCATGAGCACCTGGCAAATGTCGTTAAACACTACCTTGCTTGAGCTGCTGTTATGCAGAAGCTTATTGATTTTTCTAGTTTTATCTAGCAACTGAACGCTCATTTTTCCTCCTTTCACTTTCGTACCTTGAAAGAAATCGTTTTTCTAGTCTAATATTACACGTTATTCTGGAAATTTACAAGACATTTTTATATTTTTTTTATTTTTAACGGGATTTTCTGAAAATTAATAGAAAAGCATTTATTCAATCAATCTTCATCTTTTGGTTTTTGTTCCACATATCCGCAGGTTTCCTGGCTGCAAACCAGCTTATTTCCCTTTTCGAGCATATAATTACCACATTTCGGACATTTCTTTGCAGAAGGTTTCTGCCAGGACATAAAATCACATTCCGGATTATTCTCACATCCGTAATATTTTCTGCCTTTTTTCGTTTTTTTCATGACAATTTCGCCGCCGCACTTCGGACATGCAACACCGATCTTCTCATAATATGGTTTTGTATTACGGCAGTCCGGAAATCCGGGGCATGCAAGAAATCTTCCATGAGGACCGTACTTGATCACCATGTTGCGGCCACAGTTGTCACAGATCACATCCGTAACCTCATCCTGTATATCAACTTTCTCAAGCTCTTTCTCAGCCTCATCCACATCATGCTTCAGATCCGGATAGAAGTTACGTACAACCGTTTTCCACTGTACGGTACCTGCTTCCACGCAGTCCAAAAGCCCCTCCATAGTTGCTGTAAAGTTTACATCCACAATACTTGGAAAAGCCTGTTTCATAATATTATTAACAACCTCTCCAAGCTCTGTGACGTAAAGATTTTTCTGTTCCTTGGATACATAGCGTCTGCTGATGATCGTTGTGATGGTCGGCGCATACGTACTCGGACGTCCAATTCCAAGCTCTTCCATAGTCTTTACAAGTGAAGCCTCTGTGTAATGTGCCGGCGGCTGTGTAAAATGCTGCTCCGGCTTCAGTTCTTTCAGCTTCAGCTCCATACCCTTTTCAAGACTTTGACTTAAAACATTGCCCTTTTTGTCATCGCCCTCTTCTGTGTACACAGACATAAAGCCATCAAAGGCAACCTTGGATGCTGCAACCGTGAACACATACTCACCTGCTCCGATCTTGACAGACGTGGTCTCATAACGTGCCGGTGCCATTCTGCTCGCCGCAAAACGTCTCCAGATCAGCTGATATAAACGGAACTGATCCCTGGTCAGGGATTCCTTCACCAGAACTGGTGTCCTCGCAATATCTGTAGGACGGATCGCCTCATGAGCATCCTGTATCTTCTGTCCGTTTTTGATTGCCTTCTCTGTCTGAGAAACATAATCCAAACCATACTGCTCAGAAATATAAGTTCTTGCTGCTGCATCTGCTTCCTCTGAAATTCGAGTAGAATCTGTACGCAGATAGGAGATCAGACCTACCGTACCACTGCCTTTTACATCCACACCTTCATATAACTGCTGTGCCAGGCGCATAGTCTTCTGCGTAGAAAAATTCAGTGTCTTGGCAGCTTCCTGCTGCAGAGTACTTGTGGTAAACGGAAGGGGAGCGTTTTTGATCCTCTCACCTTTTTTTACTTCTGTGATCTCATATTTACAGTCTTCCAGACTTTTCAGAATCTCATCCATTTCCTGACGGTTTCTGATCGGAAGTTTTTTATCTGTTCCATAGAACTTGGCTGTCAACGGTTTCTTCTCACCCTTTACCTGAAATTCACCCTCCAGGCTCCAATATTCTTCAGGAATGAATGCATTGATCTCATCTTCTCTGTCACAGATGATACGCAGTGCCACAGACTGTACACGGCCTGCACTTAAACCTCTTTTTACCTTGGCCCAGAGCAGCGGACTGATGGTATAACCTACCATACGATCCAACATACGCCTTGCCTGCTGTGCATCTACCAGATTCATGTCCAGTTCCCTGGCCTGCTTGATGGACGCCTTAACTGCTGTTTTTGTTACTTCATTAAATGTGATCCTGTGCATCTTTGCAGTATCTGTCTTCAAAGCCTGCATCAGATGCCAGGAAATTGCTTCTCCCTCACGGTCAGGGTCAGTTGCAAGATAGATCTTATCTGCTTTTTTTGCTTCTTTACGAAGTTTTGCAAGAAGCTCACCTTTTCCTCGTATTGTGATATACTTCGGTTCAAAATCATTGTCCACGTCAATACCAAACTGGCTCTTGGGAAAATCCCTCACATGACCGTTGGACGCTTCTACTGTATAATTTGCCCCCAGAAATTTCTTTACTGTCTTCATTTTAGCAGGTGACTCTACTATCACCAGATTTTTGGCCATTTTACCTCTCCTAATCTCATTCTGCCTTCCTGTCCGGCTTAAAAACTCCTGCTAAATCTCCGGGCAAAAAAGCATTTATTCAAGTCTGATATAATACTGTCTCCCGGTTTCCTTCACAAGCCCCATCAAAATAAGCTGTCCCAGGATCCCGGCTGTTTTTCCCGGTGAAAAACCGGTTTTTCTGATAATATGATCCAGATTTTTTGGTCGTAAATCGAGACAACTATACACCAAATCCAAATCCGTTGCAAGTCCCAACTTGCTTTTTTCAGACAAATTTGTCTTTTTTTTCACAGATAATCCCCACTCATCCAGAAGTATTTCCGGAGAGTATGCAATTCCTGCTCCGTCGTAGATCAGCTTGTGACAGCCTCTGCTCAGCGCATCATTTACCGCTCCTGGAATGGCGTATACCATCTTCCCCTGTTCCAGTGCACAGGCAGCTGTGATCAGTGATCCGCTCTTTTCTTTTGCTTCCACCACAAGCACCAGATCTGCCAGTCCGCTGATGATCCGGTTCCTTGCCGGAAAATAATATGCCCTGCCTTTGGTACCTGGTTCATATTCGCTGATAATCCCTCCGTTTTTTTCGGGGATCCTCCGGTAAATACCTCTGCTGGATGAAGGATAACAGATGTCCACACCATTTCCCAGCACGGCAAAGGTCGGGGTACCACCTTCCAGAGCACCCTTGTGGCCCTCAGCATCAATGCCGGCCGCCATACCGCTGATCACCTGTACCCCATGTTCGCTTAAGAATTTTCCGTAATTAAAGGCCTGTATCCGTCCGTAAGGACTGCACAGCCTTGCTCCCACGATCGCCGCTGTAGGTTTGGCATCATCCGGAAAGCTTCCAATGTAATATAATTGTTTTGGCATACCGGGAAGTTCCTTAAGTCTTGCCGGATAAACACTACTGTCCTTCCGGGCACACCGGATCCTTGTTTGCTGTATTTCTTCCATATAAAATACCTTCCTTTTTTCTGTTTTATGACCAGTATTTCTTATCATATGCCCGGTAAGCCAACGCCTCGCAGATATGTTCTTCCTTTATCTTTTCGGAAGATTCCATATCCGCGATGGTCCTGGCCGTTTTCAGGATCTTATGATATGCTCTGGTACTGAATTGAAACTGCTCATATGCCTGCTCCAGAAGTTTGTCTGCCCCTCCCGTCATTACACAGTATTTTTCCAGTTTTCTTCCGTCAAGCTCCCCATTGAAGCAAAATTTTTCCTTTTTGTAACGTTCTCTCTGGATCTCCTGTACTGCTTCCACCCTCTTTCTTATTTGAGCAGAGGATTCCCCTGCAATTTTCTTTTTCATTTTTGAAAAACTCACTGCCGGAACTTCCGTGCAGATATCAATACGCTCCAGGAGAGGCTGGCTGATCTTTCCAAGATAATGCGTGATCTCCCCTGATGTACAGCGACATCTGTTCATATCCGGGTAAAATCCGCAGGGACAGGGATTCATCGCTGCCGCCAGCATAAAACTGGCCGGAAAAACATAGGTTCCGGCAGCTCTGGACAGATGGATCTCCTTATCTTCCAGCGGCTGACGCAGGATCTCCAGGCTTTTTCTGGAAAATTCCGGCATCTCATCCAGAAAAAGAACACCTCTGTGTGCAAGAGTGATCTCCCCCGGCCCCGGTATCCTGCCGCCACCTGCCAAAGCCTGAGGGGAACTGGTATGATGCGGACTTCGAAAAGGCCTCTGCCGGATCAGCGGATCTTTTTCCGTGAGAAGTCCTGCCACACTGTATACCTTGGTGATCTCCAGGCTTTCCTCAAATGTCATCTCCGGCATAATGGTAGGCAGACGTCTTGCCAGCATGGTCTTTCCGGATCCTGGCGGTCCGATAAAAAGAATATTATGAAAACCGCTCACTGCGATCTCTGCCGCCCGCCTGGCTCCTTCCTGCCCGCAGATGTCCGCAAAATCAACCTTTGGTATTTCCGGTTTGTTTTCTATTTTTTCTTTTTCCTGATACGCAGCTGTATAAGTGATTGGGTCTCTCAGACACCGGATCATGTCATTCAGACTTTTTACTCCAAACACCGGCATATCCTTCACCAGATTCCCCTCCCGGATATTTTCCTCCGGAATAACGCAAAAGCGTAAGCCCAGCTCTCTTGCGCGGATCACCCGAGGCAAAACTCCGGCAACCCCATGGATCTCTCCATTCAGACTGATCTCTCCTACGATCATAACTCCTTCCAGAAGATCCGGTTCCAGAATTCCGGCAGCCGCAAGTACTGCAGCCGCCACAGGCAGATCAAAACCGGCTCCTTCCTTTTTCATATCGGCAGGTGCAAAATTTACAGTTACTTTTTTTGGTGGCAGACAAAGCCGGTTGTTCTTAAATGCAGTCCGGACTCTTTCCTGGGCCTCTCTCACCTGGGCAGAGGGAAATCCTACCATAGCAAAAGAAGGCAGACCATCACTGACATCTGCCTCAACCTGGATCTCACGTACTTCCATTCCGTAGATCGCTGCTGATAAAACACTCGCAAACAAATACATTCCTTTCTGCGAAAAAAACGGATCCCGATCTTCCATCTTTTCGTCTTTTCAGGTCAGTCGGATATTCGAAATCCGCATTGGTTAAAAACAAGGGAATTTTCAGATAGACATTTTCTGAATTTTAGAAGATAATAAATTTAGTATAGTCCATTTTGCTCTCTTTTGCAAGGGTGCATTTCGTTCTGTTTTATACTTTCAATAGAAAGAAGAGGTGAGCACAATGAAATTTCAGCGTATTCAGGATTTACGTACAGACGCGGATCTGTCCCAGAGAGAATTAAGTGAGATTCTTCATATCAGTCAGCGTTCTTATTCCCATTATGAAACGGGATCCCGTAATATTCCTATCGAAATGCTTATCCGGCTGGCAAATTATTACGACACCAGCATCGATTATCTCGTCGGCCGCACAGACCGCAAAAAAATGATCAAATAAAGAGATCCCCGGAAATGTGGAACAGTTTCGGGAATTCCTGTATCGGGATTCCCTGATTGCCAAAATCCGGGGATTCTTTATTTTACCGTGTTTTATTTTTTTTGATCATTCCGTATAATAGGTTTCTTCTTCTCCGTAGGGAATCTCATATTCTTCTGTATTCTCATCAGAAGAATCTTCACTGCTCTCGCTGTAGGATTCCTGTTCATAGGAATTTTCGTTGCTTTCATTATAGGAAGCATCTTCTTC
The DNA here is from genome assembly GCF_004167315.1 of Blautia sp. aa_0143. Taxonomy (NCBI): domain Bacteria; kingdom Bacillati; phylum Bacillota; class Clostridia; order Lachnospirales; family Lachnospiraceae; genus Blautia; species Blautia sp. aa_0143. The sequence continues at coordinate 19,643 of NZ_RCXU01000025.1, read as the reverse complement.
GGAATTTTCGGATACTTCCAGGGATGACTCCTGCCGGGTCATAATAGACTCTGTTTTCGGATAGGTCAGAGATCCATCTCCCCGTTCATATGTTTTTACCTTCACATAAAGCTCACCACTTTTATCGAAAACAAACTCTCCTTTTGCCTTATTCCCTTCGGAATCCTTAAAACGGAACTGTGTGGCATTTCCTGCTACCTCTGCAGTCACATCTGCTTCTGCGGTCATGGAAGGATCTTTTCCATTCACTCTCTTATAGGTAAAGGAAACAGATTTCAGACTGATATCATAAATATCGATCGTTGTCAGCCCGTCTTCGCTGTACCAGATCCCCTGATAATTTTCCGGTTCAAATGCCGGAAGGATTGTCGGGACCGGTGTCAATGACGGTGTCGGTGTCGCTGTCGGAACCGGTGTTGCTGTTGCTGCCGGAGTTGCTGTCACCTCCGGAATACTGTCCAATGCAGCCAATGCGGCCTCTCTTCGTTGTTCTTTTTCCACCTTATCCCTGTGGGAAACATACAGCATCCCTCCAAGTCCTGCCAGAATAAACAGGATGATCAACAGGACCAGAACCGCTCTCAGCCGTTTTTTTCTTTTTTTGTTTTTTCTCATCTGCATCACCTCTGTTTACTATAGCATACAGGAAACTCTTCTTGTATTTCTCAATTCTGCTTATTTTTTCTCTTTGATGATACCTTTTCTGTAAGCTTCCAGAAGCTGGATCAGCTCACTGATCCTTTCCTTCAGAGCAGTTCCGGTATCGGTATCACCGACCAGAGTACGTTTGTTATTGTAGTGAACTGCCACCCTGTTGGAAACAATATCCTGCTCCTTGGCTACCGCTTCTTCCGCAGAAGTAAAAGGCTCATGAGCAGACAGGATCAGCCCGTAGGAGTTATAAACCAGTGTATAGCCGGCAATCCCCGTAACCTTCTGATATGGTCTGGAAAAGCCGCCGTCGATCACAAGAACTTTGCCATTGCATTTTACAGGACTCTCTCCCTCACTCTGGTGAACCGGCACATGCCCGTTGATGATGTGACCCTTTTCCGGATCCAGTCCGAATTCACGGAGCAGTTCATCTACAACCTCCTCATTTTCCAGAAGATGATAGTAGGCATTTTTAGTTTCTTTATGTGTTTCCTTATCTTTAATAAAATAACGTTCAAAGGTGGTCATCTTGTCTTTTCCGAACAGCGGTGAATTCGGAGCTGCCCAGATATACCACATAATATCCCTGCCTTTACGCTTTTCATCCTCATTTACAGAGAAAAACGCCCGGCGCACATAAGTCTCAAGAACATCGTACAATTCTTTTCCTTTGTAGGTTTTTCCATAAATCTGGACTTCTTTCAGACTTCCATCCTCATTAAGTGGAATACTTCCATGGAACAGAAGATTTCCATTATAAGTTTTATAAAGGCCTCCCTTGTCCAGAAGAAGCCGGACATGATTCTGCAGTTTCTCGCAGTTTCGGAACGCGGAATCCAAGCGTTCCATTACATCCTTTTCCTCTGTAGTAAGTTCATATGGCTTTTTCCAGTCAATAGTAGGAAAATATGTATCGGTCAGCGGATATTCTTTTCCGTCCGGAAGTGTGATCATTCCCTTTTTCGGATCGATCCTATGAAGCAAACAACGCTTTTCCATATGGAATTCTTTGTGCCGGCGGATCAGCTGCCCCTCCAGCTTAAACTGGATAATGGCAATAGCCTTGTGCATTTTCCGTCCAAGCTCTTCTTCCAGAATACTATAGTTATTGGCATCTCCCTTCATCTCAAAAGCAGTACATGGATCATCCTTATAAGCCTCCATTGCAAAGGTTGCCAGAGGCATGAGATTGATCCCATATCCATCCTCAAGAATATCCATATTTCGGTAACGGATGCTGTTCCGGATCACCGTTGCAATGCAGGCTTTCTGTCCTGTAGCAGCTCCCATCCAGACCACATCATGATTTCCCCACTGGATATCCAGCGAATGATATTTCATCAAACGATCCATGATGAAATGCGGGCCCGGACCTCTGTCATAAATATCTCCCAGCACATGAAGATGATCCACAACAAGACGCTGGATCAGTTCTGCCAGGGCAATGATAAAATTCTCTGCCCGGCCGATCTCAATGATCGTATTGACGATGGCATCGTAATATGCTTCTTTGTCCAGAACTTCCGCTTTCTCTGTGATCAACTCCTCGATCACATATGCATAGTCTGCAGGAAGTGCCTTACGGACCTTGGAACGGGTATATTTGGATGCCGTTGTCTTGCATACTTCGATCAGACGATAAAGTGTGATCTTGTACCAGTTCTCCATGTCTTCTTCCTGTTTTTTTACAACCTCCATCTTTTCCTTCGGATAATAGATCAGTGTGGCAAGAGAACGTTTGTCGCTGTTGCTTAAGGTATGTCCGAATACATCATCGATCTTTTTTCGTACAGCCCCTGATCCATTCCGAAGAACATGGGAAAACGCATCGTATTCTCCATGAATGTCCGACATGAAATGCTCGGTACCTTTCGGAAGGTTTAATATAGACTGCAGATTGATGATCTCTGTTGAAGCCTTTGCTATAGTAGGATATAGCTCCGCAAGTCGCTGCAGGTATCTTAATTCTTCTTTTTTCATAGTATCTGGTATCCTCCTGGGAGTTCTCACTGCCAGATCAGCCTTCAGGATAAACGGCAGTATTTTTTATTTATTGTAAGCCCTTCCGGTATCATATATCAACCCGTAAAATCAAACAGTGACATCTGATTGGACTGCGGGATATCTCCAAAAAGATCCATATCATCCATCAGATCGATAACGGTCTTGCTGACCTTGGTACGATCACGGAAATCATCCTTGGAAAGGAATCTGCCTTTTGCGGCAGCATCCACAACTGCCTCTGCTGCCTTATCTCCAAGACCCTCTATGGTATCCAGAGCAGGCATCAGTTTATCTCCGATGATCTGGAACCGGTGTGCCTTTGCCTTATAAAGATCGATCGGCACAAAATCAAAACCTCTGGCGTACATTTCCTGTACGATCCTCATATCCTTCAGTGTATCCTGTTCCTTCTTGGATGCCTCATCACCTTTTTTCCGGATCTCCGCCATATAATATTCCAGACGTTCTTTTCCCATGCACATCAGTTCATAGGAAAAGGAAGTGGCACGGATACTGAAAAATGCTGCATAATAAGCCAGTGGATGAAACACTTTATACCAGGCGATACGATACGCCATCATAACATAGGCTGCCGCATGGGCTTTCGGGAACATGTACTTGATCAGCTTACAGGACCAGATATACCAGTCCGGAACATCATGCTCTTTCATAGTCTGGATCCATTCCTCACGAAGCCCCTTTCCCTTACGGACACTCTCCATGATGGTAAACGCCAGACCACTTTCCACTCCTTTTCCGATGAGATAGATCATAATATCATCTCGCGTACAGATTGCTGTGGAAATGGTAGCTGTACCATTCTGGATCAATACCTGGGCATTTCCAAGCCATACATCCGTGCCGTGGGAAAGTCCAGCAATACGTACCAGGTCGGAAAAATATTTCGGCTTGGTATCGATCAACATCTGCATGGCAAAGTCTGTACCAAACTCCGGGATCCCGAGGCATCCCAGCCTGCAGCCGCCGATATCCTCCGGGCTGATCCCCAGAGCCTGCGTTCCCGCAAACAGGGACATGACATCTCTCTGGTCCAGCGGAACTGTTCTTGCACTGATGCCGGTCAGATCCTCCAGCATACGGATCATGGTCGGATCATCGTGTCCAAGTATATCAAGTTTCAGAAGATTTCCGTCAATGGAATGGTAATCAAAATGTGTGGTGATGATATCACTGTTCACATCATTGGCCGGGTGCTGCACAGGTGTAAATTTCTCAATCTCCTCACCCATAGGCAGTACGATGATACCTCCCGGATGCTGGCCAGTGGTACGGCGGACACCGGTACAGCCCTTCACGATACGGTTGATCTCACAGTAACGCTTGTGCTGCCCCCGTTCCTCATAATAGTTCTTCACATAACCAAATGCGGTTTTTTCCGCAAGGGTACCAATGGTTCCCGCCTTAAAGGTCTGCCCTTTTCCGAAGATAACCTCTGTATACCGGTGAGCATTGGCCTGATATTCACCGGAAAAGTTCAGGTCGATATCCGGCTCCTTATCACCTTTAAAACCAAGGAATGTCTCAAAAGGAATATCAAAGCCTTCCTTGTTCATCCTGGCACCGCATTTCGGACAGATCTTATCCGGCATATCACATCCTGCCATACCCGCGTATTTTTTCACCTCAGGGGAATCAAAATCACTGTATTTACAGTCTGGATTCGGACAGAGATAATGAGGCGGCAGAGGGTTTACCTCCGTGATACCGGACATGGTCGCTGCCAGAGAAGAACCTACAGAACCACGGGATCCAACCAGATAGCCGTCCTCATTGGACTTCCACACAAGCTTCTGTGCAATGATATACATTACCGCATAACCATTGGAGATAATAGAATTCAGCTCCCTGTCCAGACGGTCCTCCACGATCTTCGGCAACGGATCTCCGTACATTTCGTGGGCCTTCGTAAAACAGATATTCTTAAGATCCTGCTCGGAGTTCTCAATGACCGGTGGAAATTTATCCGGATGGATCGGTGATATCTTCTCGATCATATCCGCGATCTTATTGGTATTGGTGATCACCACCTCTTCCGCCTTTTCACTTCCCAGATAGGAAAATTCCTCCAGCATTTCCTCCGTTGTACGAAGATAAAGCGGGGCCTGGTTATCTGCATCAGAAAATCCGTTTCCTGCCATGATGATCCGTCGGTAAACCTCGTCCTGAGGATCCATAAAATGCACATCACAGGTGGCAACCACCGGTTTTTTGAACTGTTCTCCAAGTTTTACGATCTTCCGGTTTATCTCTTTTAAGTCTTCCTCAGAATTGATCATATCATGTTTTTCATCCGCAAGCATAAACGCATTGTTCCCAAGAGGCTGGATTTCCAGATAGTCATAAAAATTTACCAGTCTGGCGATCTCCTGATCCGGTGCATTGCGAAGAAGTGCCTGATAAAGCTCTCCTGCCTCGCAGGCACTTCCCACCAGAAGGCCTTCCCTGTATTTTTCCAGCACACTTTTGGGAACCCTTGGTCTTCTGTGATAGTACTTTAAATGGGACTGGCTTACCAGCTTGTACAGATTGATCCTTCCGGTCTCATTTCTTGCAAAAACAATAGCATGGTATGTGGGCAGCTTTCGGATGGTATCCGGTGAAACCGCACCCTGCCTGTTCATCTCATCCACATCAAAAATATCTCTTTCTTCCAGCATCTTTACAAACCGCACAAAAATCTCTGCGGTACATGCCGCATCATCCACAGCTCTGTGGTGATGATCAAGAGAAACACCTACTGCCTTGGCTACCGTGTCCAGTTTAAAACGGTTCAGGGCAGGAAGAAGGAATCTAGCCATACCAACGGTATCCACATAAGTAAAATCATCCGAAATCCCCTGCCGTTTACAGTTTTCAATAATAAAGCTCATATCAAAGTCCGCATTATGGGCCACCATCGCGCAGCCCTCACAGAATTCCAGGAATTTCGGCAGTACTTCCTCTATCACAGGTGCATCCAGGACCATGGAATCATTGATGCTTGTCAGCTGCTCAATACGGAACGGAATGGGCACTTCCGGGTTTACAAAGGTGGAAAAACGATCTGTGATCTGTCCTTTTTCCACTTTTACCGCGCCAATCTCAATGATCCTGCAGGTTAGTGCTGAGAATCCCGTAGTCTCAATATCAAAAACAACAAAATCTCCATCCAGCCGCTGCCCTTTGGAATTGGTGACCATACCCTTCAGATCGTCTACCAGATACGCTTCCATTCCATAGAGCACCTTAAAATCAGACTCCTTTGGAACACAACCGCCCCAGGCATCAAAGCAGTGATTTGCCTCCGGGAAGGACTGCACCACGCCATGATCCGTGATAGCGATAGCCTTATGTCCCCACTCATAGGCACGTTTTACCAATGCCTTTGCATCGCTGACACCATCCATATCGCTCATCTTGGTGTGACAGTGAAGCTCCACACGCTTCTGAGGACTGGTATCCATTCTTGTGCTGGTAAAATTGGCGATTTTCTTGATACCTGTAATATTTCCAATAGTAAGCTCACTATCAAAACGGTCAATGGTGGTAACTCCCTTCAGCTTCAGGAATGCGCCTTTTTTTACACTTTCCGTCACTTCCGGAACCTGCTCGTTACGCAGAAACATCTTCACAACAATACTGTCCGTAAAATCGGTCACAGGGAAGATCAGGATCGTTTTCTCATTTCGGATCTCACGAGCTTCCACATCCATAACCTGACATCGGATGATAACCTCACCCATCTCACCGGTAATGCTCTCCAGCGGAATCGTTTCTCCATCAAAATCTCTGCCGTAAACCACATCCGGATTGCTGTCCCTGCGGAATCCGAAGCTGCCGCGGAAATCCCCCTTCTGAACCTTCTGCTGTTTTTTGTCAACGGATTTCTTCTCGTTTGTCTTTTCGCCGCTCTTATCTCCAGAGGTTTTCTTTGTCTCTTCCTTGGCTGTATCCTCCTGCTTCGGTTCGCTTTCCTGATCCCCGCTGAGTTTGGCATGCTTCAGGACATTTTCCACTTCCTGTTTGATCTGAAGTGCAGCATTTTTCCGGTATTTACTCTCTTTCACTTCCACAAAATCCAGTTCCACTTTCAGATCCATACCGCAGCGTTCACAGAAAACCTTATGAAAATATTCAACAAGTATTTCGCTTTTCTGTCTGGAAATAACCGTATCCGGAAGCTCCATACGCAAGGTATCTTTTCCTGTAAAAATGATTTTTGATCTACGGAACAGATTGTACTCCAGCATGTTATAGTTGCGCAGCTCCATCTCCATACTGGAACGGTAGCTTTCCAGAAAGTTCTCCGGTGTATACTGCTCGGAAAGATGAAATTTTTCCACAACTGTTACAGTCATGGGAATCCCCGGAAAGCACTGCCGTTCGATCTCATCCTCCAGCGCAAAAATATTCTTCTTGTGTATCCAGCGGCTGCTTTCGATATAAACCCTCAGATGAGTTCTTCCGGGGTTCATGGAAACCTTTGTCACAAATACCATGTCCAGAAGTTCTTCCAGCTCTTTCTTCACTTTAAGATGCGGAAATACATCAAAAAAATCTTTCTCCATTATGACTCCTGCTCATTCCAGGTAAGAAGTTCCTGACGAAGTGTATCCAGAAGATCCGTTTCCGGTACTTTTTTTACAACCTCTCCATGCCGGATCAGAAGACCAACACCATCGCCTCCTGCAATTCCGAGATCTGCTTCCTTTGCCTCTCCCGGTCCGTTTACCACACAGCCCATAACCGCAACCTTGATATCAAGAGGAATATCCTGTACCATAGTCTCTACCTGGTTTGCAAGGCCGATCAGATCGATTTTTGTTCTTCCGCAGGTCGGACAGGAAACAACCTCCACGCCTCCTTTGCGAAGTCCCAGCGTTTTCAGGATCCTTTTGGCTGATTTCACTTCTTCCAGCGGCGCGCCTGTCAGAGAAACACGGATGGTATCTCCGATTCCCTGATACAGGATGAGCCCAAGTCCGATAGCTGATTTGATATTTCCCGAATACAGAGTTCCTGCTTCTGTAATTCCCACATGAAGAGGATACTGTGTTTTTTCTGCGATCAGTTCATGGGCTCTGGCGCACATGAGAACATCAGAAGATTTGATGCTGATCACAAGATTGTCATATCCCATCTCTTCAATGATGTGCACCTTATCAAGAGCACTCTCCACAAGTCCTTCGGCTGTAACACCGTGATATTTTTCTACCAGTTCTTTTTCAAGGGAACCGCTGTTTACTCCTACACGAATAGGGATATTCCGTTCCTTTGCTGTATCCACAACTGCCTGGATTCTCTCTTTGGAACCGATATTTCCCGGATTGATACGGATCTTGTCCGCACCGTTCTCCATGGCTGCAATGGCAAGGCGATAATCAAAATGGATGTCCGCAACCAGCGGAATATGGATCTGTTTTTTGATCTGGGATAAAGCCTTCGCAGCTTCCATAGTAGGAACTGCGCAGCGGATAATATCACAGCCTGCTTTTTCCAGTGAAAGGATCTGCGCAACCGTTGCTTCCACATCTTCAGTTTTCGTATTGGTCATGGACTGGATAAGGATCGGATTTCCTCCTCCGATAACACGATTTCCAATTTTTATTACTTTTGTATGATCTCTGTACATAAAAATCTCCTTTATGAATCCTGAAAGGCAGGTGTCTTCAAACGCCCTGCCTTTCCTTTCCGAACTATCTTTTTACTCTTACTCCTAACGTCGGATCTCCAGCAGCTTTGTTTTCAGTTCGTTTTCCATACGTCTCATATCTGCCTCTGCTGCCTGACGTTTTTCACGGCCTTCCTGCTGGATCTTCATCACATCATCCAGTGTCTGGATCAGTTCCTGATTGGTTTTTTTCAGAGTTTCAATATCTACAATACCACGCTGGGATTCCTTTGCAGTTTCCACAGATGCCAGGTGAAGCGTTTCCGCATTTTTCTTCAAAAGTTCATTGGTAAAATCCGTAACCTGCCGTTGTGCCTGTGCGGCTTCTGTGGAGTGCGCGATCCCTAGAGCCAGCACCATCTGGCTTTTCCAGAGAGGAATGGTATTTACAATGGTTGTCTGGATCTTCTCGATCATCGTCGTATCATTGTTCTGGATCATGCGGATCTGCGGTGCAGTCTGCATAGAAATGGTTCTGGTAAGCTCCAAATCATGAAGCTTTTTCTCAAAGCGGTCACATTTGCTTTCCAGATCATTGGCAGCCTGTGCATCTTCCGGAAGTCCGCTTGCCGCTGCCTTCTGATGCAATTCGTTGAGCTTGCCTTCTCTGACTTCCCTAAGCTTCTTTTTACCCGCAAGAATGTACATGGAAAGTTCTTTAAAGTATGCAAGGTTCTGCTCATACATTTTATCCAGCACGGCAGAATCTTTCATCAGACGCATCTGGTGCTGCTCCAGAGCTTCCGTGATCTTCGTCACATTTCCCTCGGCCTTTGTGTAACGGTTTTTCAGAGTTTCCACCTTCGCTGTCTGTTTTTTGAAAAAGCCGAAAAATCCCTTTTCCTCTGTGGCATCAAAATCCTTCAATTCTCCTACCACATTTGCAAGAAGCTCTCCTGCCTCCCCAAGATCCTGTGTCTTCACATTTACCAGCGCTGCATCAGAAAAATCTGCCATCTTCTTCTGAGTGCCGGCTCCGTACTGCAGGATCTGGTTTGTATTTTCAATATCGATCTTTGCTGCAAAATCTTCTACGATTTTCTGTTCCTGGGGAGATAACACCGGTTCCTCTACTGCAGGCTCCTGGGGTTTCTCCGGTTCTTTTTTTGCAATTTCTTCTTTTTCTTCCGTGAGATCCGGTTCCAAAGTCAGCACCGGTGCTTCTACCTCAAAGTCTTTAAATTCTTCTCCCATAAGCATTCTCCTTGATCAGCTGTACCTTCCGGCAGATGTCTGTATTCCAGCTTCTGATCTGCTCGTTGTACTTATTTCATTTCCGCATTCTGTTTCATTTTTTCGAAATCATCCTCTGTCAGCCCTTCCTGTGCCAGAACCGTATGCAGCACAGAAATATCGGTGGATACATCCCATGCGGTATCCCGGAATATGGAATCCAGAAGTTTCTCAAAAGCAATATTCAATGTATCAATGGTTTCTTCAATTTCTTTCTTGGAAGCCGTGATATTCTCGCCCTGTACAGGCTGTCCATCCATATCCTCATAAGCATCCAGCAGCTTCACAGTCATGGGCAGATAGTAATCCATCATTTTCTTAAGATCCGGAATCACCTCCGGATGCTCTCCTGCACGCTCAAAAATTTTCTGAACGATCATTTCCATCCTGGAAATCTTTGCGGAAATTTCTTCCCCGGGAATGGCGTCATTGCTCTCACGGATCTTTACCAGAAATTCATTTCCTTTTCTCAGGACTTCCTGGGCTTCCGGACTCATATTCTCCTCCAGCTGAACCTTAGGATCTGCTTCCTGTTTACGAAGCTCCAGCTGCTTCTGTGTTTCCAGATACTGCTGATAGGTCTCATTACTGGTGATCAGACAGGTTCCCTGCTCATCCACATGGCCTTCCAGAAACCAGCCCTTCTGGATCATTCTGCTGATATCTTTTTTTACAAATTTCTCGTTCTTTCCTGCTGCCTGGGCAAGCTTCTGAAAATTACAGTAGGTGTGGTCTCCCAGCGCACGGATATATTTCTGGAAACGTCCCAGTCTTCCGAGACGGCTTGTTCCTGCTCCCAAAAGAGCACCGCCACCTGCTGCGCCTGCACACATCACTCCAAGCACACCTGCTGCAAGTGCACCGCTGTGTCCAATGCCCATCCAGATCAGAAGCACCATGGCTCCAAGCCCCATGCCACTTAAAAGTATCCCACCGGAAACTGCCATCATCATACCTTTGAGATTTTCACCGGTAGTCTTTCCGTAGAGCAATTCCGACTGTTTCCTTGCAGCCTGCTGCTTTGCTTTTCTGCTTCTTCCGTAATAAGGGCTCTGGTATGTATAGCTTTTCTTACGGAATTCCGGATCAGCACCCGGATCAAACACGGAATTCAGCGCATTTTTTAGCGCTTCGCTTCCGGAATCAATGGCCTTATTTACTGTCTGGTTGATCGTATGGCTTAATTCGTGATAGCTGTTTGAATTCACTGCATTATCTACAATATCCTGAATCTTTTTTCCAAGGTCTTCAAATTCGTGATTGTCCATTTTTCCCTCCAGTCCATAGATAATTTTTATTATATCGAAATCATATTAAAATTACAAGCAAATGAAAAAAAGGAACAAAAAACTATTGAAGTCATCACTTAAAAGTTTTACAATGGTAAAAAGTAAAAATTGTAAACGGAGGAATCGTTATGGAAAAAAAGAACATCGACTGGTCCAGCATCGGATTCGCTTACATGCCAACCGACTACAGATACGTGTCTAATTTTAAAGATGGAAAATGGGATGAGGGTACTTTAAGCACAGACCCTAATATCGTACTCAACGAGTGTGCTGGTGTGCTTCAGTATTCTCAGAGTGTATTCGAGGGTCTGAAGGCATACACAACAGAAGACGGACATATCGTTACTTTCCGTCCTGACCTGAACGCAGAGCGCATGGCTGCATCTGCAGCAAGACTTGAAATGCCGGTATTCCCGAAGGAAAGATTTATCGACGCTGTTGAGCAGGTTGTTAAGGCAAATGCTGCATGGGTTCCGCCATATGGTTCCGGCGCAACACTTTATCTTCGCCCGTACATGTTTGGTTCCAACGCCGTGATCGGTGTTAAACCGGCTGACGAATATCAGTTCCGTATCCTTACAACACCGGTTGGTCCGTACTTTAAAGGCGGCGCCAAACCGATCACGATCCGTGTCAGCGACTATGACCGTGCCGCACCTTGCGGAACCGGTAACATCAAGGCTGGCCTGAACTACGCAATGAGCCTTCATGCTATCGTAGATGCTCACAAACAGGGCTTTGATGAGAACATGTACCTTGATCCCAAGACTCGTACAAAAGTTGAGGAGACAGGCGGAGCAAACTTCATCTTCGTTACTAAAGACGGCAAGGTTGTAACACCGAAGTCTGACAGCATCCTTCCTTCCATCACACGTCGTTCTCTGATCTACGTTGCAAAGGAGTACCTTGGACTGGAAGCTGAAGAGCGTGAGGTCTACTTCGATGAGGTTAAAGATTTTGCAGAGTGTGGTCTTTGCGGTACTGCTGCAGTTATCTCTCCTGTCGGAAAGATCAATGATCACGGCAAGGAAATCTGCTTCCCAAGCGGAATGGAGAAGATGGGACCGGTTATCCAGAAGCTGTACGACACACTGACCGGTATCCAGATGGGACGCATCGAAGCACCGAAGGGATGGATCCACGTAATCGAGTAATTACCGGATTTTCGTCATTATACATAACATTAAGCACAAAAAAACAGACCGCCGTATTTTTTTCGGTGGTCTGTTTTTTTATTATTTCTTCATTGTTTTTCTGTACAAAGCGGGCATTCTCATTCTGCTTTATGATCTGTGCTCACATTATCTATCTTTTCTCTCGTATTTTACAAACGCATATTCCAGATCAAAGTATGTCTGTTCTTCACTCTCCGCTGTGATCTCCCAGTCCGGGTCCTCATCCAGGTTTGGGAAATACGCATCCGCTTCATATGCAAAATCGATTTTTGTCACATGAGCTGTATCACAGTACGGAAGCATCTGTTTGTAAATACTGTCTCCGCCGATACAGTACACATCCTCTGCCGGATATTTCTCCACTTCCTTCAGTGCTTCCTCGATGCTGTGAACGATCACCGCACCTTTTACCTGATAATCCCTGTTGCCGGTGATCACAATGTTGGTTCTGTTTTTCAGAGGAAGTCCATTTGGAAAAGACTCCAGTGTTTTTCTTCCCATAACAACCACTTTTCCTGTAGTTTCCTCACGGAACATCTTCATATCTGCCGGAATACTTACCAGAAGTTCATTATTTCTTCCGATTCCCCAGTTTTTATCTGCTGCAACAATAATATTCATTCTTTCTTCCTTTCTTTATGCAATTATACTGCAATGGGAATATTTTTGATCTGTGGCCATGTCTCATAATTCTCCACGATCAGATCATCGGTGGTGAATTTATAAAAATCCTTTATCTCCGGATTCAGTTTTACTGTCGGTGCAGGATACGGTTTTCTGGAGATCAGTTCTTTAATTACCGGAATATGACGATCATAAATATGGCAGTCTGCGATCACATGAACAAGCTCTCCGGCTTCCATATCGCAGGCCTGTGCGATCATCATGAGAAGAAGAGAATACTGACACACATTCCAGTTGTTTGCAGCCAGGATATCCTGAGATCTCTGGTTCAGCACCGCATTAAGGACCAGCTTGTCTTTTCCGGGTTCCTTGGTTACATTGAAAGTCATGGAATAGGCACATGGGTAAAGATTCATCTCGTGGAGATCCTGATGTACATAAATATTGGTCATGATCCTTCTGCTGTACGGATTGTTCTTAAGATCAAAAAGAACTCTGTCTACCTGATCCATCATTCCCTCTTTATACTGATGCTTCACACCTAACTGATAGCCGTAGGCTTTTCCGATGGAGCCCTTCTCATCTGCCCAGCTGTCCCAGATGTGGCTGTGAAGATCATGGATATTATTGGATTTCTGCTGCCAGATCCATAGAATCTCATCCATTGCACTCTTTAACGCTGTTTTTCTTAAAGTCAGTGCCGGAAACTCCTTCCGGAGATCATAACGGTTCACAACACCAAATCTCTTGATGGTATAAGCCGGAGTTCCATCCTCCCACACAGGACGTACCTTCTCACCTTCTGTGCTGGTTCCGTTCTCTATGACATCTTTGCACATGTCAATGAATATATTATCTGCAAGACTCATTTGTTGATTTCCTCCTGTAATTTTCTTCTATTCGATCCCGGGCTGCTTTTTTCTTAAAAATGCCCCTGAAATTTATTTTATATTCTAACACATTTCAGTCCTTACTGTCCACTTCCCCTTTAACCTCCTATCCCATTTAACCTTCTCTCCCTGTTTTTCCTTTTCCCTGTTCTTTTTCTGTATTTTTCTGGACTTTTCCATGCGGGAGTGCTATATTAAGAGCCATGAAAATACTGATTACATTATTAAAACCTTTTTCTTTTGCACCTGCGATCCTGATGATGTGCGTAATCTACTCTTTTTCCGCACAGACCGGAGATGTTTCCGGTGCCTTGAGCTACAAGATCAGCTACCAGATCGTAGAAATCAAAAACGAAATATTAGCTTCCGGCAAAAGCCTGGAACAGCTTTCCCAGGAAGCTGCCGGTATCGAATTTTATGTCCGTAAGGCTGCTCACATGACAGAATACTGCCTGTTGGCCATATCTATTTCCTTTCCCCTCTATGTATACGGAGTTCGGGGAATCTGGCTGATGCTCCTTGCCGGATTTGTATGTGTGGGATTTGCCGGACTTGATGAATACCACCAGTCTTTTGTAGAGGCCCGCGGACCTTCCGTAAGGGATGTAGGGATCGACAGCTGCGGAGCAATGATCGGAATTTTGCTGGTACAGGCATTCTGCTGGTCTACCTTACATACCCCCAACAGAAAAAAATCTCGAAAAAAACGCAGAAACGCGCAAAGACGCAGATAACTATTTTGCGATCTGCCTGATCTAAAAAACGGAACATACATAAGGATTTTTTTGCCTTATGATGTTCCGTTTTTGCTATTACTAATCGTCATATCTCAGCAGGCATTTTACTCTCACCTGCATCCGGCTTTATTTTTCGTCTTTCTCCTCCGGTGCATCATCCAGATTTTCCGCAAGATGCGCCCGCTCCGCAATTGACATTTTTTTCTTTGCCACGGTTTCCGGATTTTGAGAAGCTTCCTCTGCCGCTTTTTTCGCAGCAGCTTCTTCCAGCTCATGTTTCTGTGCGCCAGCCTTTGCAAGATTACGGATCGCCATGATCAGAAGCACTGCTCCGATCACAACAAAAATACCTCCCGCTGCCAGAAATACCACACCGGAGTCTTCTGCTCCGCTTATGACACTGGCGCAGAGACGATATCCTGTATACACAAGATAGCCTCCTGCAAAGATCCACAGAAGACTGCTTCTTGTGGAAGAATTTCCCTGTCCGGAATTCTTTTCCTCAGCAGTTTCCTGCTGCAGCTCTTCCTTATTTTCTCTTTTCTGTTCTTCCATGATGTATTTCTGTCCTTTCTGATATCCTTATATTTCTCTATTTGTCAGATATCTTTTCCCTGTCAGCTTCTGTTTTTTCCTTCTCTTCCGTTTCTTCTTTTACAAGTCTTCCATAAAGCTTTGTCATTTTATAAATCTTCTGAATAATTGTTTCATTGAGCTGGCCTTTTTTCATACGCCACTTCCAGTTGTCACCAAGAGTTGACGGTTCATTGATCCTTGCCTCATTTCCAAGGCAGAGATAATCCTGTACCGGGATCACACAGCGATCTGCAACACTGGACATCGCCGCACGTATCATGCTCCACACTGCCGCAGTCTCATGCTTGCCCTCACAGCCAATATAGGCCCTGGCAAAATTTCGGTCATGCTGGCTCAGATTGCGGAACCATCCTCTTGTTGTCTCATTGTCATGAGTACCTGTGTAAACAATGCAATTCCTTTCATATCTGTGCGTCAGATACGGACTGTCCTCATTCTCGTCAAAAGCAAACTGCAATACCTTCATTCCCGGGAATCCGGATTCTTCCACCATCTCGATCACACTGTCTGTAAGGAGACCAAGATCCTCTGCGATCACATCCAGCTTTCCAAGATTCTTTTCAAGCGCACGGAACAGATCCATTCCCGGTCCCTTTTCCCAGTGACCGAACTCCGCAGTTTTATCTCCGTACGGAATGGAATAATACTCATCAAAGCCTCTGAAATGGTCGATCCTTACCACATCATAAAGCTTCATACAATTTGCCATTCGGCGTGTCCACCATGCATAGCCTGTTTTCTTGTGATATTCCCAGTCATAAAGCGGATTTCCCCAGAGCTGCCCCGTAGCGGAAAAAGCATCCGGCGGACATCCAGCAACGCCGATCGGAATATTTTCCTTATCAAACTGGAACAATTCCGGCTGTGCCCAGGCATCCGCACTGTCAAACGCAACGTAGATCGGGATATCTCCGATCATCTCCACTCCCTTAGCATTTGCATAAGCTTTCAGTGCTGTCCACTGTTTAAAAAAGCAGAACTGCTGGAAACAGTAAAATCCCACTTCTTTTGCAAGCTTCTCTCTTTCTTCAGCCAATGCAGCTTTTTCTCTGTTTTTGAGTTCCGTAGGCCATTCGATCCAGCTGATCCCATTCAGGCTGTCCTTGATTGCCATATACAGGCTGTAATCTTCCAGCCAGGCAGCATTTTCTTTTACAAACTTCCGGTACTCCTGATCTGTCTCACAGTCATAATTTTCAAAGGCTTTTCTCAAAAGCCGAAATCTGGAATTATAAATCTTCTCATAATCCACATAGCTCTCGTTTGTACCCCAGTCACAGTCCTCGCAATCACTTTTATCCAGATATCCCTCTTTTACAAAAGCCTCCAGATCAATAAAATACGGATTTCCCGCAAAGGTAGAAAAAGACTGGTATGGTGAATCTCCATATCCGGTAGGTCCGAGAGGAAGAATCTGCCAGTATTTCTGTCCTGCTCTTGCCAGCTGGTCTACAAACTCATATGCTTCCTCAGAAAAGCATCCGATCCCATATTTCGATGGCAGACTGGACACTGGAAGTAAAATCCCACTTGCTCTCATAATTTACGAATCCTCCTGTTTTCTCAGTAGTTGCGCCCTCTCACAGATGTCTGCAGGAGCACTCAGATTTTTATTATATCACTCTGTCACAGAGCGTTCAAAGTCCTTTTTTGCAGATATATGTAAATATATCATGATAAACCTTTTCCCTGTCTTTCTCATTCAGGATCTCGTGGCGCATTCCCGGATATAATTTTCCCCGGACATCCCGGTATCCTGCACAACGCATAGCACGGACAGCCTTCGCAAACTGTCTCACATTTCCCATGCAGGGATCCTCCGCCCCACTGATAAACAGCACCGGCATTTCCGGCTTTGTACACTTCCAGTGCTTCACATCATAGGCTCTTTTCATCAGGTCAAAAAGTGCCAGATATGCATCATCCGTAAATGTAAATCCACAGTATTCTGAATCCGAATAATCCTGCACAACCTGCGGATCAGAGCAAATCCAGGAAAAACGGTTTTTTTCTTTTTTAAAGTGCATTGCATAGCTTCCAAAAGACATCATCTCGATCAGACCCGCACTGTGTTTAGGCCCGAAAACAGTCTTTCCCGCTTTTGCCAGAGCTACTCCGACCGGACGAAATACATTATAGCTGGGTGAGCCGCAGACGATCAGCATATCCATACAGCTGTCATGATGAGCTGCATAGGCACGAACTGCCAGAGAGCCCATGCTGTGTCCGAAAAGGATCAGCGGAATACCCGGGAAATGATCCTTGATCAAGCAGTTCACCGTATGGATATCCTGCAGCATGGCATCCGCCCCACCACCGTACATATACCCAAGATCCTCTTTACTGCGTACGCTTTTCCCATGGCCACGGTGATCATGGATCACACTTATATATTTTCGCTCTGCCATATATTCCATAAAAGGAATGTAGCGTTCCTTGTACTCACTCATTCCGTGAACGATCTGTATGATCCCACGGTATTTCTCATTACGTTCCAACTCCGGCACTACTGCTAAGCAGGAAATTTCCAATCCGTCTGCTTTTGAAGGAAATGAATACTGAATTGTCCGTAACATATATTTCACCTCACCTTTTCTGCTGCATAAAGCGGGCATTCGCATTCCGCTTTGTCACCTGTACTCAACCACTTTTTCTGTGTCTTCCAGTATATCATAACACAGGGGGTTTCTCAAACAGTAAACCTATGATATAATCGTTACGGTAACATAGGGTGATGCTGTTTGCCCGCAAATGCAAACAGATATCCTCTGACTTACCCACCCGAAAACCAGAATGACTTATTGTAAGGAGGAATAATGAATACAGAAGACAATAATGATTTTTATGACGATGAGCTCTCCAGATCATTGATCTCCAATGATTTTGAAGGCGACACTCCCCACAGAAAGAAAAAAAGCAAAAAGCCTCTCGTGATCTGTCTGATCATCCTTCTGATCGCTGCCACAGCCGGCGGAACCGCCTGGTATATGATGCAGCGCCATAAACCGGTAGAAGCCACAGAAGAATTTCTCACAGGCATGCAGAACATGGATTTTACCACAATGGAGAACCTTCTCCAGAGTCATGATCTCAGTGCTCTGGATGATGCAGATATCCGTGATTCTGCTTACACAGATTTCTTCACTACCGTCAACAAAAAAATGACCTACAAGATCACCAAAAACAAATTTGACATCCAGAACGGAACTGCCAGGATAACGGTTCACATGAAATATATTGACGGAACCAATATCTATGCAGCAACTATTCAGGAATACACCCGTAAGGTTGCTGTCGCAGCCTATGCCGGAAAGGAAATGACACAGGATGATATCCAGGAAATGCTCGCTGCACTTCTTGCCGAAAATGCTTCCACAGCTGATGAGAAATACAGTGAGATCGATATTACCTATCCTCTGATCAAAATCGGCAGCGACTGGAAGATCGTTTCTCTGGATGACACCACAGTCAAGGTTATGTGTGCAAACTTCAAAAGCGTAAAAGACGAAATATCATCCCAGCTTACGGATGACAGCACAGATAGCAGTTCTGCCGCTGCAGAGGATTCTTCCACCCCAGACAGCACGGCTTCTGCTGAGGGCACAAGTGCATCCATTGATATTACAACTGACAAATTCTCCGTCCGTTTCAAACAGTTTGCGATTTCCAAGGACTACGGCGGAAATCCCTGTCTGATGATCTACTACGACTATACAAACTCCGGTGATTCCCAGTCCAGTGCATTTGTAGACTTCACCCTACAGGCTTCCCAGAACGGAGAAGTTCTGGAAGGAACTTATCCGGAAGCCAGCGATGATGCTGTAGATAACTACATGAGCACCATTGATCCCGGAAAAACCGTCACTGTATGCCAGGTATTTCTTCTGAAGGATACTACCAGTGATGTAACGCTTCAGGGCAAAGAAACTCTGAATGTAAGCGGCGGACAGACAACCTCTCAGATTCTGAAGCTGAAGTAAGATATCGGAATCGCCTGGCGGATATTTACGATCCAAATTCGATAAACCGGAAATTTACATTTTATCTTGCATATGAAAGGAAAACGGAAATTTCTCCTTCATGATTTTTTCATGGCTGGCAGAAATTTCCGTTTTTCTTTTTCTCATTCCTGTGTATATTTTTTCGATTCTATGAAAAACTATTTCATGTATAACGAAAGGATGGTGACTTATGTCAAATAAATGTCTGCAGTACTTCACCCTGACCATTGCTGTGGTCGGTGCCATAAACTGGGGTCTGATCGGCTTCTTTAATTTTAATCTGGTAGCATTCCTGTTCGGAAGCATGAGCTGGCTCTCCCGGATCATCTACGGACTTGTAGGCTTATGCGGGCTTTATCTTCTGACCTTCTATACTCTGATCGATCAGGGTGAAACAACTGAATAAGCTACGCAGTAACACATAACGCGAAAAATCCTCTGCTGCATAAAAATAAAGCAGAGGATTTTTTCGCAACAAAAAAGAACTCTGATCATCCTCAGAGTTCCGAAGAGCGATAGACGGGGCTCGAACCCGCGGTCTCGACCTTGGCAAGGTCGCGCGTTACCAACTACGCCACTATCGCACAAGCGGGTGATGGGAATCGAACCCACGTATCCAGCTTGGAAGGCTGGTGTTCTACCATTGAACTACACCCGCAGTTATGAAATTATAAATCTTCATCCTTCGATGAGAGCGATAGACGGGGCTCGAACCCGCGGTCTCGACCTTGGCAAGGTCGCGCGTTACCAACTACGCCACTATCGCAT